>DHUT01000039.1 GCA_002409285.1 Firmicutes bacterium UBA5227
ATTATACTAAATAATATAGGATTTACAGAGAACTGACGGGGATATACAGCTCTGGGATTATTAAAATGGGGGACCAAAGCGTCTTAATTGAAATTGAGACAGGTTCTCGTAAGGGAGAGAAGGTTTGGGCAAATAATATGCTAACCGGCAGTATGTCGGTTGATAAGATATTTCAGGAGGGGGACAAGGCCTGGGCATTAATCGGATTTGATGAAGATAACAATATTAATTTTGCAAATATGATAGATCATTACCGCATAGATAAGGAAATTTTTTTAATCGGTGTATTTGCGGTTGTTGTAATTATATTTTCCGGGTATACCGGAGTTCGCACGCTGCTTTCTTTTGCCTTTGTACTGCTTAGTATCTGGAAAATTTTAATACCGGCAATGCTTCATGGGTATAATCCGTTAATGGTTGCATTAATTGTAGGAAATGTACTCACGATTGTTACTCTTCTTCTTGTGGCAAATTTTTCTAAAAAGGCATATGCAGCGATTATAAGTTCCGTTACTTGTTCTTTAGCCACATGTTTTCTTGCAATTATTTTTGGAAACCTGTTTGACATACACGGTGCGGTTATGGAGGGAGCGGAATCACTTCTATATGCAGGATTTATGAATATTGATTTAACCTCTATTTTTCAAGCGGGGATATATCTTGCAAGTTCAGGTGCAATACTTGATTTGTCAATAGATATTTCATCAGCACTTGAAGAGATTGCCGATAACAATCCAGGTGTAACTAAGGCGCAACTTGTAAAATCAGGGCTTAACATTGGAAAATCCGTGGTTGGAAGCCAGACTACAACCTTGCTGTTTGCATATATGGGAAGCTATATAACAGTTATGATGGTATACATGGCACAGGGTACACCAATAATGAATATTTTAAATTCCAAGGCAATCGCGGCTGAAATACTTCATACATTTGTGGGTTGTATCGGTCTTGTTTTAGTGTCGCCGTTGACATCAATAATTTGCGGGTTGATTTATAATAAGGGCAGTAACGCTGCGTATAGCAGCAAATAATAATGACCGGGCAGCAATTGTTATACTTTTTGCTTGTATGTCACACAGGTTTTGGATATAATTAATAAAAAAGTACAAGAGGGGTTGCCATGGGTTTTTATATAAGTATGCCGGATGAAGTAATAACAGCTTTAAATCTGTTAAATAATAACGGCTTCGAAGCATATATAGTCGGAGGCTGTGTGAGAGACAGCCTGCTTGGTGTTGTTCCTAAAGACTGGGACATAACAACATCGGCTGAACCGGAGGAAATAATCCGGTGCTTTAAAAGCTACAGAACGATAAATACAGGGCTTAAGCACGGAACGGTCACGGTTATTATAAATGGAAGGCAGCTGGAAGTTACAACCTACAGAATCGACGGGAAATATACTGACAACAGGCATCCTGATTCCGTGCTTTTTACCGAAAAAATTTCTCATGATTTAAAACGCAGGGATTTCACCATTAATTCACTTGCATACAACGGATGGGGTTTAGTTGATTTGTTCGGAGGAGCCGGAGATATCAGAAACAAAGTAATAAAATGTGTGGGAGAACCGGATGAAAGATTTAACGAAGATGGCCTTAGAATTTTAAGAGCTTTGCGATTTGCTTCTGTTTTAGGCTTTGATATTGATGAGAATACTTCACTCAGCATTCACAGAAACAAAGGGCTGCTGAACAATATTTCAAAGGAAAGGATATCCTCTGAATTCAGCAGGCTTATAACAGGTGTTAATTACCACAATATCATGAAGGGTTACAGGGATGTAATTGAAGTATTTATCCCTGAATTGGGTAAGATCAGTGAAGGAGACTGGAATAACATTTTAAATTCAATGAATTTTGCTGATGATGAAGTTCTAAAATTAGCATTGATTTTACATAGAACGGGCAGCGGGGCAAATATACTGAAAAATCTCAAATATGACGGTAAAACAATTAAATCAGTTAATGTCATAGAGAATTACAAGGATGAAGAAATTCTACCTAATAAAATATACATAAAAAAACAGCTTAATAAAATCGGTTATGACAATTACATTAATTTGCTGAAATTTAAAACTGCTGTTTTTATGGGGCAGAAAAAAAAATATGAGCTTCAGCTTAATAACATAAAAGATGCAGAAACAATTTTAAATGAGATATTAATAAATAAAGAGTGCTGCAATCTGAACATGCTGGCTGTTAACGGAGAGGATTTGATGAACGAAGGAATTCCTAAAGGAATTCTCCTGGGTTCAGTCTTAAATGAACTTTTAAATCTTGTCATTGAAGAAAAGCTTGAAAACAACAAAGAGACATTGATTGATTATGTAAGAAAATCAAGAAATTATAATTATGACAATGTTTCATCACACATTACGGATGAACGTCAATAAAAAATATGCTCCGTTCCAGACAGAGTGCAAAAGGTCAAACGATACTAATTGCCGTATCTAAGTGTGTAGGAACATTGACACCAACTATCTACGGGGCATTAGAAGGAAACCTTTTTATTCTTGTAACAGGTGCGATGTGCTTTACTTTTGATGTTATATATATCATTTCGCTTTACGCCGTAAAACATCAGATACAAGACGTATCTAAACTGAAAGAAAGGGAGGAATAATAATGGCATATGCAAAATTATTAGACCAGCCGAGCGATTATGAACGACTTGGAATAAAGCAAGGCGAAGTTTTGATGGTTATTCTATGCTCGTGTTTATATTTTATTCAAAAATGATATTACATCAATTTCTTAGTGCAACGATCCTTATTTATAAAAATAAATTGAGTCAAGAACTTCATTTATCGTTGTATTATATATTCCGTCAAGTTTTATACTAAAGTCAGAAACATACTCGGGAATAACCTTGATATAACAAAAATAGGTTTCACTATCAGGTGCCTTGTAAGTAACATATTCATAACCGTTTGCGGTCACACCGGTTGAAGGTATCATAGAGCCAAAGTCCCAATCTATTCTTCTAAAGTCTTTCCATGAATTGTTTGTAAATTTATAATTATCATCTGTTTTATAAAGGGACGTAAACCCTTGAAAAACAATTCCAGTCTCATCTCCTATGGGATTCTCACCCACCCAATGACTCGGTAAGGTTATATTCGCTTTATAAGTATCCGATTCAGCAAGTTTTTCTTTTCCCATAAAACTGAAAAGTATGGTATGTTCTTTTGTGTTATCTGCCTTTGTACAGCCAAATAAACTGCTTGTTAATAATATGATACAAGTTAATATTATGAATAATCTTTTCATAGATATCCCCCCTAATAAATATTTAATTATTGTTATTATAATTATATTTAGTACAAAAAACAATAACAATATTTTGAACAGTTCTGAAAGGTAAATCTCTTTATGACTGCTTAACTTCAGAAAAGTTCCTTCTAAAAAAAGTTATTCACAGCAAAAAAGCTTGAAAATCATATTCAAGAGCTTTTGGATTTGAAAACTCAGAGCCGTTGTCCGTTAAAATCAATTCCCCCATGGGGGAATAACTATTAAGTGCTACTATTTATTTTATTATGATCAATTGTATAACTAAATGCAACATAGTGATTTGTAAGACTTAATGAAACTGTGTTAAACCGATAAGGTTCGATTTAGAATGTCAATCGAGCTAATGCAAAAAAATACAATAATTAAAAAATTGATTGTTGACAAATAAAAGTTATGGTGATAGAATTTGCAGCAATACAAAAACAAACTGTTGAAGCGAAGATTAAACTGATATGTGCACTTACAGAGAGCAGGGAAGGATGAGAGCCCTGCAGAACGCAGTACAGCAAATGGATCGCCGAGGGTGAGGTGAACGGGTGAGAACACTCTATTATCTGAAACGTATGCCTACGTTACAAGGCAGAAAATGTGATAGCATTTTTGTTAAAGTGGATTGAATTTCAGTCAATTAAGGTGGTACCGCAGGTCATGCCTGTCCTTTTAGTAGGGCAGGTTTTTTTGTATTTAATATAAATTACGAGGAGAAATTGAAATGAAAAAAATATTATCAATCATCACAATTATGGCAATGGTTGTTGCATTATTTACAGGATGTGCAACAAGCGCAGAAACTGCAAAACTAAAAACGGAAGAAACAGCAAAAGAACCGGTAAAAAATTCAGAAGGAAATGATAAAATAAAAATAGGAATAATACAGCCTGTGGAGCATCCGTCCTTAAACCAAATCAGGGAGTATATAATCAAGGGGCTTGAAGAACAGGGCTTGAAGGATGAAATTGAAATAACCTACAAGGATGCCCAGGGAGATCCGTCCAATATCAACACTATAATTTCCCAGTTTGTGGGAGATGAAATGGACTTCATAGTTCCTGTCGGAACAGGCTCAGCACAAAGTGCGGCTGCCGCCACCAGAGATATTCCGATAATATTTGCTGCTGTAAGCTATCCTGTTGAAGCGGGTCTGGTGAAGAACATGGACAGACCGGAAGCAAATATAACAGGAGTATCGGATGCAATAGATGTTAAACAAATATTTGATTTGGCATTTGAGCTGACACCTGATATAGATACATTTGGATTCATTTATAATAGCGGAGAAGTAAATTCGGCGGCTGCCATTGAGAAGGCAAAAGAATATTTAGATGAGAAGAAAATTGAATATGTTGAAACAACTATTACAAACTCAGGTGAATTGCTTCAGGCGGCTCAATCTTTGGTTGGAAAAGCAGATGCAATATTTACGCCTACTGATAACACGGTTGCGTCAGCAATGCCTGTATTATCTGCAGAGGCCGCAAAGGCCGGGATTCCGGTTTATACGGGAGCAGATTCACTGGTAGCTGATGGTGGCTTTGCAACAGTTGGGGTAGATTACACGGTTCTGGGGAGACAGGTTGCGGAAATGATTAAGAGGGTTATAGACGGAGAGCCTATTTCTGACATACCTGTTGAAACATTGAAAGAATATGAAAAAATAATTAATGCAACAACAGCAAAACAAGTGGGAGTTGAAATTTCTGAAGAAGTATTAAAGGAATTCAGGGTTATAGAATAATTTGTACAGGAGGATGAGATGAGTTTAACAGCATTTTTGGGAGCAATAGAATTAGGACTTGTTTATTCGCTTCTGGCATTTGGAACATTTATATCATTCAGGATTTTAAATGTGGCAGATCTGACGGTTGACGGAAGCTTTGTTTTAGGTGCGGCGGTTAGTGCGGTATTCACTTTTCGCGGAATGCCCATAGCTGGATTGCTGCTGGCGGTATCAGCGGGTGCGGCTGCAGGTATTGTTACTGCGGTTCTCCAGACTAAAATGGGTATACAGCCTATACTTTCAGGTATTCTTACCATGACGGGATTGTATACGATTAATCTAATGGTTATGGATGGCAAGGCAAACATACCTTTATTGAACAAAGAAAGCATATTTACTTATGCATACCGGGTTTTTAATACAGAAGCATATAAAATAATTACATTGCTTATAATTGTGGCGGCTCTGTTTGCGGCGCTGAGCCGGTTTTTCAAAACACAGCTTGGTTTGTCCATAAGGGCTTCGGGAGATAATGAAGAGATGTGCAGAGCCTCATCAATAGATACAGATTTTGCTAAAATAGTTGGATTTGCCCTGTCAAATGCAATAGTAGCATTATCAGGTGCCCTGGTCGCCCAGATGCAGCAGTCCGCTGATATAAACATGGGTGCAGGAATGGTGGTAATAAGCTTTGCCTCAATTATAATAGGAAGCGTGATAATTAAAAATAAAAATATTATCCTTGGACTTGTTTCGGTAGTAGCAGGCTCCGTAATCTACAGACTCATAATTGCATTAATACTGACAACAAACTTTCCTCCCAGCTATTTGAAATTAATATCGTCGCTAATAGTTATAACGGCACTTTCGGTACCGGCTGTCAAAAATGATATGGAAATGAGAAAAATGCGAAGGAGGAGTACGCAGTGCTGAATATAGAATCAGTAAGTATGGTATTTAACAAAAATACACCTGACGAGCATAAAGCTCTGGATAATTTATGTCTGAGTGTTGCGGAAGGTGAATTTTTAACTGTAATAGGGGGAAATGGTGCAGGAAAGTCCAGCTTATTCAATGTTATATCGGGTAAAATGGTGTGTGATTCAGGAAATATCCTATTGGGAAATGAAAACATCACGTTTATGCCGGAACATAAAAGGGCGGCTTTTATTGGACGGATTTTTCAAGACCCTATGAAAGGTACAGCTCCGAATTTAACGGTCGAGGAAAATTTGATTATTGCATATATGAGAAACATTAAAAGAAGCATCATGAGCGTGCCTTCTAAAAATGAAAAAAATTATATAAGAGAACACCTTGCAGCCTTAAACCTTGGACTGGAAAAGCGCATGAATACAAAAATAGGTCTGCTTTCAGGAGGACAGAGACAAGCTGTAACACTGGCTATGGCAACACTAATTAAACCTAAGCTGCTGCTCCTCGATGAGCATACTGCCGCCCTTGATCCGCTAAGCGCTGATTCTGTCCTTGAGCTGACGAAAAAAATAGTGTCGGACAATAACATAACAACATTGATGATAACTCACAACATTTCATCTGCATTAGCATTGGGTACAAGGACAATTATGATGGATTCGGGCAGCATTGTACTTGATATCGGCGGAAGTGAAAGGAATGAACTTTCAGTTCATGATGTTCTTCGTGAATTAAGCAGTATAAAAAATAGAACTGTTGAATAACAATGGGCTGATGCCCTCTATTTCCAAAACAGTTTATATAAAAATAGCATTAAATATTACTTAATAAGTGACGATATATAATAATATAGTATATAGAGTTGGAGAGGAGACTTATTATGATCACATCTGTTGACAAAGTTAATATGCTGAAATTTGAGACAAGCTCAAAAAAGACCGGAATGGTAACTTTTTCGGCAGCACGTTATATGACAATGCTTTCTGCCGCTGAAAAAAAAGGTTCTGTAAGCACATTGAAACGGAACCTGGACAGAGAAGCACAAAAAATTAAAAACAGCGGAGCAGACAGCGCACAAATAAATAGAGCACTTCAGAAAATAAAATATATAAAGAGAAAAGCAGACGAAAAAATTGTACTTTTAAACCGTGAGGAAAGGAAAAAAGCAGCTTCTAAGCGTGCAGAAGATATGGGTAAAAAGGAAGAGGCAAAAAAGTTGAAAAAAAGAGTTCATGCGGAAAAATATTTCCGTAAATCAAATGAGCATGGAAATATTTTAAGAACAGCTCTTACGGAGAAGGATGAATTGAATAAAAATGACTATTCAACCTTTCCGGCAGGCTGTGAAGTAAGTACCCAACAGCCTGAATTAACACCGGAAAATATATCGTTCGAAGGTGCAGGTATATCGACTTCATCTATTGATATCAAAGCGTGAAGGGTATTTTACTCTGTGTAAACAAATACTTCTTCAAGTCCGCATTCAGGGCAGTTAACCGTAATTTCGTAGCTGCTGGCTGAAAGCACTTTAACACTGGTACATTGGCTCGCGTTGGAATCCTTGCCCTTAAATTTCGCTTTTTTTTGTGCGTCTTCCCCTCTGGCATAGGTGTAATAGTATTTTTTCCCGCAGTTTTCGCATCTGCGTCTGCCTTTAATTGCTATCATAATTTCACATCCCAGTAATTAGTTATTTATTTATTGTTATATATTAATAAGCTTCAAAATTCTTTTATCAGTATAGCATAAATAAGACATAAATCAAGACATTCATATAGATTTATTAGATTGTGAAAAAACTATTCCCGGTCATTCTGAGGCGTAGCCTAAGAATTTCAATAAGAAGATTTTTGACAGAGATACATAATATTAAATTGAAAAGTTTATTAAAAGATGTTAATATATGCTTATATTATTTGGAGGGCAGATTATGGATTGGATTTGTGAAAATAGCGAACTAAGTAAAAATCAATTGAACAATGTAAAAATCACAGGGGATTTTGCGGAGCTTTCGGAAAACGTTGGTGAAGGCTACCTTGAGACTGATGTTATTGAAACTGAAGGATTTAAGGAAATAACTCCTTCCTGGAATTCAAGAACTGATAAAGACAGCTCAGTTGAGCTTTTTATAAGGATGAGGGTAGAAAACCTCTGGACTCCTTACATAAGCTATGGTGTATGGTCAACAGACGGTAATAACAAGGGAATTACGGAGCATTACAGCGATGATGTTATCAAAGTTACTGAAGACAGAATTTTTGTAAAGAATGATAAGTCAGGTGATGCTGTACAGATTAAGGTTATTTTGAGAGGGAAAAGTCCAAGGCTGAAGCTAATAGCTTTTTCAACCGATGCGGGTGAAGACGAGCCCATAGAGGGAAATTATTTAAGAATACTTGAAAACATACCTTTTATATCTCAGTTGGCAAGCGGTCACAAAGATGCACATGTTATCTGCAGTCCTACATCTCTTACAATGGCTTTGAAATATCACGGAAAGAATGTAAATTTAGACCAGGTTACCAGAGGAACCTTTGATACAGGCAACGAGGCATATGGCAACTGGCCTCAGAATGTTGCCTTTGCAGGAGAGCAGGGAATGAGGGCATATACTAAGAAATGCAAATCCATAAATCCTGTTAAGAATTTTATTGCTAAAGGAATACCTGTTGTTTCATCTGTATGTATGCAGGAAAAAGAGGATTTAGATGGAGCCATTTCATCCTTTTCCAGCGGACACCTTATGGTTGTTGTAGGGTTTGATGTAAATGACGGAATTGAGTATGTGGTGGTAAATGACCCGGCAGCAGATACAAATACGGAGGTTCGCAAATATTACAGGCTTGACCAGTGGATTAAGGTTTGGCGGCACTATATTTATGCAGTGACCAAATAAGCTGATATTTTATAATAAAAAGGATTTATTCGAAAATGAATAAATCCTTTAATAATTTACAGTTCCAATTTTAGCATATAGGATGCCAGAATTGTTTCGCCACTGTAGACCTTTTTAGCCTGGAGCAATAAATCCTCCGGATTTCCAAAGTGGGGCAGGTGCGTAAGCATAAGTTTTTTCGTCTTTGAGTTTTCAGCAAGAATTCCTGCCTGTGTGCTGTTTAAATGTCCCGCTTCAGATCCATCCATATCTGCATAGAAGCTGCATTCTGATATTAACAAATCCGAGTCGTAAAAGAAGTCTGCAAGCTCATTAAAATAAGATGTGTCAGAGGTGAAAGAAAGTATTTTCCCATCGCATTTTATTTTGACACTGTATGCTTCAACGGGATGAATATTTTTTATGAAGCTTATTTCAAATGGTCCCAGTCTTAATATGCTTACAGCATCAAAGCTTTCTCCGTATGTATAGTCTTCCCATTTCAAAAGGCTGAAAAATTCACCTTTTGGAGCGTAAATTGGAAGAGGACTCTTTATTTCGCCAAGCTGCGTTTTTATTTGCCTTGCATACTGCAGCGGTCCTATGTCACAGCAGTGGTCATAGTGATAGTGTGTGATTAAAACCGCATCAAGTTTCCCTAAATCAATTGTTTTTTGAAGTGAGCTGACAACTCCGCTGCCACACTCCAGGAGCAATTTGTAATTCTCATGTTCTATTAGGTATCCTGAGGTTGCTTCACCAACATGTGGGAAGCCCCCCCAGTGCCCGATTACAGTAATTTTCATATTGAGCCTCATGCAATATTTTTGAACTGAGAATTGTACAGTTCTGCATATTCCCCATTTTGAGTCAGCAAATCATCATGACGTCCTCTTTCCTGTATTCCTTTGTCGGTAATTACTATTATTTCATCTGCATTTTTAATTGTAGATAGTCTGTGAGCAACAACAACAGTGGTTCTGCCCCTGGACAGTTCATCCAGTGAGTTTTGAATCATTAATTCGGTTGCATTGTCAAGAGCCGAGGTTGCCTCATCTAATATTAATATGGGAGGATTTTTCAAGAATACCCTGGCAATTGAAATTCTTTGTTTCTGTCCTCCTGAAAGCTTAACACCTCGTTCGCCTACATATGTGTCGTAATCGTCCGGAAGAGACATTATTAAGTCATGAATGTTCGCCATTTTTGCCGCATGGATAATTTCTTCCTCAGTAGCGTCAAATTTTCCGCACTGAATATTATCTCTTATGGTTCCTGTAAAGAGAAATACATCCTGCTGTACAATGCCGATATTTTTTCTAAGAGATTTTCTTGTAAAATCCTTTATACTTGTTCCATCAATATAAATATTTCCTGCTTCTGTTTCATAAAAACGGGGAATAAGGTGGCAAAGTGTGGTTTTTCCTCCTCCCGATGGTCCGACGAAAGCCACGGTCTTACCGGCTTCGATGTTAAATGAAATGTCCTTTAACACTTCTTTGTGGTTATCGTAGGAAAAAGAAACATCATCAAATTTTATTTCTCCCTCAATTGCTTCAATGTCCCTTGCACCGGGCTCGTCGGCTTCCACTTCTTTTTCCATAATTTCAGTATACCTTTTGAATCCTGAAATACCTGACTGATACTGTTCAACAAAGGCAACAAGTTTTCTTATGGGGTTCAGAAAGTTACCTATATAAAGTATAAACGCAGCAAAATCACCGAAATTAATGTAGCCCTTGAAAAAGAATGCTCCTCCTGCACTTAAAACAAGAATGTTTAAAAAGTCCATAATGAATGAAGAGCCGACATTAAACTCAGCCATTACCTTATAGTATTTACCTCTTGCATTTTGGAATTTATAGTTGTAGTGTTCAAATTTTTGAATTTCACTTTCCTTGTTACTGAATGCTTTTGAAACTCTTATGCCTGAAATACTGTTTTCAATTGTTGCATTAACCTCTCCTATGGTTTCCCTTGTTTCCATGGACGAATCTGACATCCTTATTCGAAGCTTCATTACCAGCCACACCAGGAATGGAACTACTGAAAATACAATTAAGGTAAGCGGTAAATTAATTGATGCCAGTGCTATGAACGAACCAATAAGCATTACCAGAGATATAAACAAATCTTCGGGCCCATGGTGCGCAAGTTCTGATATATCCATCAGGTCGTTGACGATTCTTGATGTAAGGGAGCCTGTCTTGTTCTCATCAAAGAATACAAAGGGCAGATCCTGCAGGTGTTCAAACATATCTCTTCTCATGTTTGACTGCATTTTTACTCCCATCATGTGTCCGTAATATGTTATATAATAGTTCAATCCAACCTTGAGCAGGTATATTAACCCTAAAATAACAAGCCAAGTTATCATCGTGCTAAGCTGCTGGTTGGGAACATAAATATTGATGATATTTCTTGTAATCATTGGATAGAATAAGTCGCATATGGCAATGACAAATGCACAAACCATATCAAGAATGAATTTTTTTTTAATTTCTTTAGGCTTATAATATGATATAAATTTCTTTAACATTAATTATCTTTTCTCCTTTTAAAATTTGAATAGATGTATAAGCTGCGGCATAAATCACAATTGATGCAAATCAAGAAGCACTATATAAATCAAATGAAGCTGGTTGAAGTAACAAACTACTGTAACAATAGCTAATGAAGCAAGCATTGCAATAATTGCCTGAGCAGAAGTTTTTATACTAAAAATTATTTCGGCTAATTTGCCTATGCTTGTTGAATGAGGAATAGAGCTATAATTATAAGAGCCGGAGAATACCCAACATTAATAAAACCATTTGTTTTGTTACATTTCATTTCGTTGTTTCTGTCGCATTTCATACATGGAACACATCTAATATAATATATACTTAATAATATCATTTTACAGACATATTTGCAATAGTGTAATCCATTTGTAATCCATTGTTTACATTGCTTATCAGTGTTAATAAATTGATTAATTGCTTTTGTATATGCAATTGAAAATTCAGTTGGTAAAAAAACAAGTGGCATGTGCAAAAATGCACATGCCACTCACCATTGAAGATTTTGAGTTGATTAAAAAGCGGCTGTTTACATTTCGAAAATACCACAAGTAGTTTTTCTATTGACAACGGAATTAAAATATGTTAAACCTAAAAGCACTGATAATAATTTTCATTTTTAAGATTTATTACAGATACGTAAATGATTTGATTATAAAGATTGAAAATAGTAAGAATATTATTATTAGTATTCAGTAAAAGATATTTTATAAATTTTATTAACTGAAAGGATAAAACAAATGAAAGATTTGAAAAATTCAAAATTATTAATACTTATTATTGCTGTTTTGACTGTTTTTTCAATTACAGCATGCCAGAAACAAGACACACCTGATAATGCGGCTCCTGCCAAGACTGATTTGACAATGGGCTATACAACTGAGCCTGAGGGTCTTGATCCTCAAAGGACTGCTGCATCTTCCACATTTACCGTTACGAATAATATATATGACACATTAGTTGGTGTAACACCTGACTGGGAAATAATACCAAGGCTTGCAAAAGACTGGGTGCTTTCCGAAGATGGAATGGGAATTACCTTTAAATTGAGAGATGACGTTAAATTCCACAACGGAAGGCAAATGACTGCCAAGGATGTTGAGTTTTCATTTAACAGGCTTAAAGATGCCGAGAGTCCCAAAGCCAGAGATTATGAAAACATAACAGGAATAGAGGTGCTGGATGACTATACCATTAAATTTACCACTAAGACTTTGGACGTGGAGCTGTTAAAAAGTTTCGCATATCCGTGGACGGCGGTTGTTCCTGAAGAAGCAGCGGACAATTTAAAGACCAAACCGGTGGGAACAGGTGCCTTTACACTGAAGGAATGGATTCCTCAGCAGCATCTTGTTCTTCAAAGAAACAATGATTACTATGGAGACAAGGCGAAACTTGAGACAGTTAAGCTTGTACTTATACCTGATGCCACATCAATGATGGCAAGCTTTCAGATTGGAGATTTGGATATAATTCCGCTGACAGGTGACCAGGTAACAATGGTGGAAGGGAATTCTGACTACCAGGTAATTTCGGAACCCATGAATGCAGTACAAATTATGTCTTTAAATACAGATAATGAAATTCTTGCAAATGAAAAGGTTAGAAAGGCAATGGCTATGGCAATCAACAAGCAGGAGGTTATTGATGCCTCAATGTTTGGATATGGAGATAAAATAGGCTCCCATCTGCCTCCTACATCACCTGATTATTATGATACAAATGATATCATTGAATACAATCCTGAAAAGGCAAAGGAGCTTTTAAAGGAAGCAGGGTATGAAAACGGATTTGATATAAAGATGGCTCTCCCTAAAAACTATCAGCTTCATGTTGATGCGGGTCAGGTTATTGCAGACCAGCTGAGCAAGATAGGAATTAATGTAAAAATAGAGCTTGTTGAGTGGGGAACATGGCTCAGCGAGGTTTACGGAGCTAAAAATTTTGAAACAACGGTTGTCGGTCATACAGGCAGGCTTGATTCCTATGATTTTCTGTCAAGATACTACTCAAACAGCAACGATTATATAAGCCTGAAAACAGGCGAAGTTGATGAACTGTTAGACAGAGCTAATCAGGAGCTTGACGGAGATAAAAGAAAAGAAATATATAAGGAAATACAGATCATTCTGGCAAATAAACTGCCCGCCATTTACTTGCAGACGCCCAGAACAATGCTTGCCTTACAGAAAAATGTAAATGGAATGGAAATATTCCCAATAGACTTCTATGATTTTAAGGAAGTATATTTTACGGAATAGTAGGATGAATTATGTTAAGATATGTAATAAACAGAATTAAAGGTTCTATAATTGTGTTATTTGCAGTGTCATTGATTACATTTTTTGTACTAATGATAATACCGGGGAATCCTGCTCAATTAATACTGGGGACAGATGCAACTCCTGAGATGGTTGAAGATCTTCATGTTGCCATGGGTCTTGATAAACCCCTATATCAGCAATATTTTGGCTGGCTGTCAAGTTTATTGAGACTGGACTTGGGAACCTCATATGTTTATGGAGAATCTGTGACTGCATTAATAGCCAAGGCTTTACCTGTTACATTATCAATTGCAGTATTTGCGATGATAATTGCAACAGTCCTTGCATTTTTGCTTGGTATGCTGTCTGCCGTTAAAAAAAACAGTTTTATAGACTTTTTTTCAAGAAGTATCATGCAGCTTGGAACAGCCATTCCTTCCTTCTGGATAGGAATGGTTTTTATTGTTTTCTTTGGCCTTAGATTAAAGATATTTCCCATTTCAGGATATGTGCCTATGAGTCAAAGCCCGTCAGGATTTATAAAGAGTATAACATTGCCCTCAATTGTGCTTGCTATAGGTGAAATAGGTACATTGCTTCGAATTGTAAGAAGCTCCATGCTGGATTCCCTAAAGCAGGATTACATGGATATGGCTAAAATTAAGGGCTTAAGTTCATGGAAAATATATATGAAATATGCCCTGAGGGGGGCGTTGATTGCCCCTATTACCATTATAGGAATGCAGTTTGCAAAATTAGCCGGAGGTACTGTGGTAGTTGAAACAATATTTGCTCTTCCGGGAATAGGAAGGCTGGTTCTTACAGCCGTTGAGCACAGGGATATTGTTTTGCTGCAGGGGCTTGTGATGTTTATTACTTCAACGGTAGTCTTTTTCAGTTTAGCCGTCGATGTAATAATAATGCTTATAAATCCCAGGATAAAATCCGTTGAACGAGGAGAATAAATGAAAAAGAATTTGAGCCTGTGGGTTGGAATAATACTTATTATAATAATATTAGCAGGGTGGATCCTATCATTTATATATATGCCCTATCCTCCCAACGAAATGAATATTTCCCAGCGCTTTATGAAACCGGAGTTTAATTCAGAACATATTTTGGGTACGGATAATTTTGGACGAGATATACTTTCCAGAATTATGTATGGCTCGAGAAACGTATTGCTTGTAGGAGTAGGGTCTGTTACTGTGGGTACTGTTCTGGGAATAATTTTAGGAGCAATTGCCGCAATGTTTAAAAAGTATGCGGGTTCTGTTATAATGCGTGTCATGGATGGATTGATGGCGTTTCCTGGTATTCTTCTTGCACTGATGCTTGTTACCGTTGTGGGAAGAGGAATAAAAGGAACAATTATAGCCATAAGTATTTTTATGATTCCTGTATTTGCAAGACTTGTGTATTCCATGGTTTTGGATGCGGAAAATCTTTTGTATATTAAAGCGGCAAAAAGTTATGGAAGCTCTGATTTGCAAATATTTATCAGGCATTATGTCCCTGCCATGCTTCCCAGGCTGATTACTCAATACAGCTCATCAATAGGTTCGGCTGTAATGATTGAAACCTCACTTTCATTTTTGGGACTTGGTATTCAGCCTCCTTATGCAAGCTGGGGGCTTATGCTCAGCGAGTCAAGACAGTTTTTTCTTATGTACCCGTACCTTGCCGTGGCTCCTGGAATTGCAATAATAATCACTGTCCTTGGATTTAATCTCATAGGAGATGGGTTAAACGACATTTTGCTTAACAGGAGGAGCCGAAATGAATGAGAACAATGATACTGTGTTTGTGAAAAATCTCAGCATAAAGGACGGAGATAAAACTCTTGTAAGCGATCTATCAATGAAAATTGAAAAGGGAGAAATATTTGGTCTTGTGGGGGAATCCGGCTCCGGCAAGACACTGACAGCTAAGTCCGTTATAAACTTATTGCCTGATAATCTGCAGCTGACAGCAGATGAAATAGTTACTGCTGGCAAATCTCTTTTGAAAATTTCAGAGAATGAAAGAAGAAGGCACGTGGGCAATAACGTGGGTTATATACCTCAAAATACAGTATATTATCTTCATCCAATGATTAAAATAAAAAATCAAATAGGTGACGGATATATTTATCACAAGAAAAAGGGCAAAGATGAAGCTCTAAGGAAGGCATCCATGCTTTTAAACAAGGTTGGATTTGACAATCCTGAAAACATTCTGAATTTTTACCCTTGGCAGCTTAGCGGAGGCATGCGCCAGAGAGTGAATATAGCAATGGCTCTTATGAACGATCCCAAGCTTATTATTGCAGATGAACCTACCACTGCCCTTGATTCAACCGTGCAAAGACAGGTAATGGAGCTGTTTTCACAAATAAACAGTGAGCTGGGTATATCAATACTTTTAATATCCCACAACCTTGGGCTGGTGAGACATTACAGCAACAGCCTTGCAGTTATGTATGCAGGTCAGATTGTTGAATCAGGCTATACCAAAGAGGTGTTTTCTAACCCAAAACATCCCTACACCCAGCTTTTGATTAAAATAATACCTTCTCTGAAAATAAAAAAGAGCGAACCGTTACAGGAAATTCCGGGATATGTTCAGGATTCCGGAAGAGATGCATCCGGCTGCCTATTTATAGAAAGATGTCCCTATGCGATGGAAATATGTTCAAAATATGCTGAGGAACATGAGGACAAAGGTCATTATTACAAGTGTAATTTGAAATAGAGGTATTTATGAATATTGAAGGAAAGACTGTTATTGAAGTTAATAATATAAGAAAAGAATATGTGGTTAAAAAACATTTTCTGACAGGAAAAACCTTGGAGAAAGTTGTTGCTGTAAAAAATGCTTCCTTTGAAGTGAAGGAAGGAAAGACTCTTGGAATTGTAGGAGAATCGGGAAGCGGTAAGTCCACAACAGGTGAAATTGCAGGGGGCTTGCAAGATCCAACATTTGGCTGTGTACTTTATTATGGGAAAAATACCGCTGAAATGTCAGAGGAGGAATATAAGGAATATAGGCGAAATATTCAGTTCATATTCCAGGATCCAAAGGGATCCATGGATCCTAATTATACGGTTAAGGACAATATTTCGTTTCCCCTCATATCTCTGAATATAGTTAAGAACAAAGATGAAGCACAAAAATATGTTACTGATATTCTTGCCAGGGTTGGACTTGACAAAGGCATAGGAGGCAAGTACCCTTCTGAAATAAGCGGAGGTCAATGCCAGAGAGCAGCCATAGCAAGAGCTCTTGTAGTGAATCCCAAGGTTATAATTTGTGATGAACCGGTTTCTGCTCTGGATGTTTCAATTCAGGCACAAATACTTAATCTTTTGAAGGAGTTACAGAGGGAGCTTAAAGTTTCCTACATATTTATTTCTCATGATATAGGTGTGGTGAATTACATGTCTGATACCATACTGGTTATGAATAAAGGCAATGTGGTAGAGGCAGGCGAAGCCAGAGAGGTTCTGCTTCATCCAAAAGAAGAATACACCAGAAGGCTCATAGAAAGTGCGTTTGTGTAATGAACCATGGGTGGGCGATTGCATGGGAGGTTTTATGGAAGTTGAGTTGAAGAAAAATGAAAAGATTGAGGATTTACAGTGCAACGGCTTAAAAATCATTCAAAATAAGGAGTGGTTCTGCTTTGGGATGGATGCTGTACTGTTGACTAATTACTGTGATATAAAAAATAACTCTAAAATAGTTGATTTGGGTACAGGCACGGGAATCATACCCATACTTCTCAGCGGTAAAAGAAACTATTCCAAGGCATATGCCCTGGAAATTCAGGAAGAAGTAGCACAAATGGCAGAACGAAGTGTTGCACTCAACGATTTGCAGGATAAAATAGAAATACTTAACATAGATTTAAAGGAAGCATTAAGTTATCTAAAGCCAAACTCATTTGATGCGGTTATTTCAAATCCGCCTTACAAGCTAAGCAACAGCGGAATTGTTAATCCCTCAGATAAAAAGGCAATATCAAGGCATGAAATCAAGTGTTCCTTAGAAGACGTCATAAAAACAGCGGCCGCCCTTTTAAAACAGTACGGAAGATTTTACATGGTACACCGCCCGGACAGACTGGCTGATATAATTTGCCTTCTTCGGAAATATCGGTTGGAACCAAAACAAATACGCTTTGTGCATCCAAGAGCAGCAGCAAAGCCTAATATGATTTTAATCAGAGCGTCCAAAAATGGAAATCCGGAGCTTAAATTCGATCCTCCATTGTATATATACGGTGAGGATGGTCAGTATACAGAAGATGTATACAAAATTTACGGTCTGGGAAAATAGTCCGGGAAAATAAAATTTATTCCTTGACTTTATTTTCAATTTAATATATCATATACAACAAGTTAATTATAAATGACAGTGATTGGAACAGTAGGCGCATTCAGGTCTCAAAGAGATATAATCAATATTTAAAGGTGGAAGATTATAATTCCAGGTGCGTTGAAAATCATCCATGAGTTTGATTTCTGAAACAACAGTAAGAAATTACGTATAAATGCGTTAAATTTTTAAGTGACATATATTTAGAGTATTTATATGTAATTTGGGTGGTACCGCGGATTTCGTCCCATGTCTTAAGACATGGGACTTTGCTATATATGGAATGATTCATGGAACCGATACTAATTTAAACAATAACAGGAGGAAATAATGAAGCAGTTTAAAGATATCTCAAAAGCAGTCTATAAGGAAAATGAGCATGAAATATCAAAATATTGGAATGAAATTGATTTGCTAAACCAAAGTGTGGAATCGAGAAAAGATAAACCATCCTTTATATTCTATGAAGGACCGCCTACAGCCAACGGCAAGCCCGGAATTCATCATGTTATAGCAAGAACGCTGAAGGACTCTGTGTGCAGATTCAAAACGATGGAAGGATATCAGGTTAAAAGAAAAGCAGGATGGGATACCCATGGTCTTCCGGTGGAAATAGAAGTTGAAAAACAGCTGGGCTTGAAGGATAAGACAGATATTGAACAATATGGAATAGCTGATTTTAACGAAAAGTGCAGACATTCGGTATTTACCTATGAGGCACAATGGCGTGAAATGACAGAAAGAATGGCTTACCTGATTGACATGGATGATCCATATATAACACTTAACAATGATTATATTGAATCAGAATGGTGGATACTTGACAAGATGTTCAAGGATGGCTTAATGTATGAAGGCCACAAAATACTTCCATACTGCCCAAGATGCGGAACAGGGCTTGCGTCTCACGAGGTGGCACAGGGCTATGAAGAAATTAAGACAATGACTGCATATGCCAAATTTAAGAAAAAAGATGCAGACGAATATTTTCTTGCCTGGACAACAACACCCTGGACATTGCTGTCAAATGTTTCATTGACAGTGCATCCGGATGTGGATTATATCAAAATAAGGACAAAAGATACTGAAGATGCAAAGGGTGAGGTATATTATATTGCAAAGCCTTTAGTTGACAAAGTAATACATGAAGAATACGAAGTGCTTGAAGAAATGAAGGGCAAGGATATGGAGTTCATGGAATATGAACAACTTATGCCCTATGTGGAATTACCTGCAGGCAAAAAAGCATTTTTTGTAACTTGTGCCGATTATGTCACTACAGAAGACGGCACCGGAATAGTTCACACAGCTCCTGCCTTTGGAGAGGATGACTACAACACCGGTGCAAGGTATGGGCTTCCGGTGCTAAATCCGGTTGATGATACAGGAAGATTCAGAGGAACGCCCTGGTCGGAAATGTTTGTAATGGATGCAGATAAACCCATACTCCAGTGGTTAAAGGAAGAGGGTAAGCTTTACAGAAAAGAACAGGTTCTTCATAACTATCCTCATTGCTGGAGATGTCATACACCTCTTTTATACTACGCAAGACCAAGCTGGTACATTCAGATGACTAAATTAAAAGACCAGCTTATAGAAAACAACAATTCAGTTGAATGGTATCCTGAATTTGTAGGTGAAAAGAGATTTGGCAACTGGTTGGAAAACTTAAATGACTGGGCAATTTCAAGAAGCCGTTACTGGGGAACACCTCTGCCATTGTGGAGATGTGAATGCGGTCATGTTGAAAGTATTGGCTCAAGAAAAGAATTAGCCGAGAAAGCTGTTGAAAAAATAGATGAAAATACAATTGAGCTTCATAGACCATATGTGGATGATGTTCATATTGTATGCCCTGAATGCGGAAAGCATATGACAAGGGTTAAGGATGTTATTGACTGCTGGTTTGACTCAGGCTCAATGCCCTATGCGCAATGGCACTACCCGTTTGAAAATAAGGAAAACTTTGAAGAGCTGTTTCCTGCAGATTTCATATGTGAGGGAATTGACCAGACAAGAGGATGGTTCTATTCATTATTGGCAATTTCAACATTTGTAAAAGGTAAATCACCATACAAAAGAGTGCTGGTAAATGACCTGATTCTTGATAAATACGGCAAAAAAATGTCCAAATCAAGAGGCAACACTGTTGACCCCTTTGATTTGTTTGATAGATACGGTGCTGACGCACTAAGGTGGTACCTGCTTTATGTATCTCCTGCGTGGTCACCCACAAAATTTGACGAGGACGGGCTAAAAGATGTATTAAGCAAGTACTTCGGTACAATTAAAAACGTGTATACATTCTTTGCATTGTACGCAAATACCGATTCCATAGACCCTACAGAATTCTTTGTTGAGTATGGTGACAGACCGGAGCTTGACAGATGGATAATTTCAAAATTCAACAATCTGGTGAAATATGTGAGAGAAAGCATGAACGCTTACGACCATAACAAGGCTGTAAGAGCAATTCAGGATTTTGTAAATGAAGATTTATCCAATTGGTACATCAGGCGTTCAAGAAGAAGATTCTGGGTAACCGATCTGACAGAGGACAAAAAAGCGGTTTACAACACGACATATGAAATATTAGTAGGTGTTGCACAACTGACAGCCCCCTTTGCTCCGTATTTATCAGAAGAAATTTACAGAAACCTGACAGGAGAAGCTTCCGTTCATTTAAGCTACTATCCTGAGGTTCATGAAGAATTAATTGATGAAAATGTTGAGAAAAGAATGGATCTTGTAAAGGATCTTGTTAAGTTGGGAAGAGCTTCGAGAGAAAATGCAAAAATTAAAGTCAGACAGCCTATAAAAAGGATTCATATTGACGGCAAGTATCAGAAGCTGATAGATGATTTAGTTCCTCTGATCAAAGAAGAGCTAAACGTTAAGGAGGTTGTGTTCGAACACGACCTGAATGAATTCATGGAGTTTTCATTAAAGCCAAACTTTAAGATGGCAGGTCCCATGCTGGGAAGCAATGTAAAGGCATTTGCCGCAGAATTAGCCAAGGCTGATGCAGCAAAAATAATTAACAGTGTTCAGGCAGGAGAAAAATGTGAATTTACCGTAAATGGTCAGATTGTGGAACTTAACGAAGAAATATTAGATATTCGTATTTCTGCAAAGGAAGGCTATGATGTTTCAACAGGCAGCAATTTGTTCACAATAATAGATACAAACCTGACTGAAGACCTGATTAACGAGGGATATGCACGTGAATTTATATCAAAGGTACAGCAGATGAGAAAGAACAACGGATATGAAATGATGGACAGAATTCAAATTTTTTACAATGGCTCTGAAGAAATAGACAAGGCTGTTGCAGACTTTCAGGATTTCATCAAAAGTGAGACATTGGCAGATACAATAGAAAAGGTGAACGACGATGCTATGGAGGTTCAAAATCTTAACGGCATTGATACGGGAATGAAGCTAAAACGTAAATAGCCTAAAACGTAAATATAGTTAGTTGACACATTTCCAAAATATAAAACAAAACGGTATAGGATTAATCTGTACCGTTTTGTTTTACATAGTTATTTATGTTATCCTGAGTGCAGAGAAGTTTCTTTTATTACACACATAACATATTCAATATCTCTCTTGCGTTTCTTACATTTATTTGCCCCGGTGCCGAAGGCCTGTCCAGTGAGGCAAAGGTAAGGCAGGAGCCGAATAATTCCCCTGAAAGTCTTGTCACAATACCCATAGATCCCATTGACAAAGCCGTGAAAGGTCTGTCTGCCCTTTCTTTTTTCATTAGCAGTGCGGCAGACAATAATGTAAGCACATCCTCCTCACAGTTTGCCATAACCGCTATTTTAGTTATGTCAGCATCATAGTCCTGCATCTTTTCAAGTCTGCTTACTATTTCATCCCCAGATGGAGTTTTGATAAAATCGTGACTTGACATTATGACTCTGACACCTTTTTCACGTGCAAAAGTTATTATTTTTTTAATGCTTTCTTCCGGTTTTGAAAGCTCCACATCTATTAAATCTACTAACTTAGAAGCAATAATATAATTGCAAAGCTCAAAATATTTCTCCTCTGACAGTTCATGCATTCCACCTTCATTTTTGCTCCTGAAGGTAAACAGTATCGTCTTGGAATAAATCTTTCTTATATTTTCTAAAAGCAATTTAACCCTGCTAAAGTTCTCAACATACTCATAGCAATCAATTCTAAGCTCAATTAAATCAAAGTCAAAATTATATAATTTCTCTATATCATCTAAAATCTGTTTATCATCGTTACCGCTAATGGGTACACAGATTTTAGTACCATGCTCACCAAATATTAAATTATTAACCTGAACCTCTCTCATATATATCTCCTTACAGTGAAAGTTATATACTAATAATATATCATATATTTCATAAAAGCTATATTAATTTTACTAACGCACAATGGCATAACATTAACAATGAAAACATTACCATAAAAAATGTTGAAATTGCAATATTATTCATTGACAATAGATTGCTTTACGTAATATAATATTATAAATTGGGGACAGAGTATCTATCAAAATAATTATCTGGGGGAATATGATAATTATGTTAGTTGAAAGGTAGTGAGTAAATGAAGGGCTTAGGCGTTTCACCGGGAATTGGGATAGGTAAAGCTTTTGTAATAGAAAAAAATTCAATAGACATAAATAAATCTTATGTTAATGATGTGAAAAATGAAATTGACAGACTGAGAAATGCCGTTGAACTGGGAAAAAGCCAAGTAAACGAATTGTATTTAAAGACCCTGAACGAAGTCGGCGAGAAAGAAGCGCAGATTTTTAAATCTCATGAAATGATGTTAGAAGATGACACATTTATTTCAGAAGTAGAATCAAAGATTAAAACCGAAAAAGTAAATGCAGATTATGCCTTAAGGGAAGTGTCGCTTAATTACATAAAAATGTTTGAAAAGATTGAGGACGAATATTTAAGGCAAAGATCAGAGGATATTAACGATGTAATGACAAGAGTCATTAAAATTCTACTTGGTAAAAAGACTGCCGATTATTCGAAGCTAAATAAAGACTCAATAATAATTGCAAAAGATTTAACACCTTCAGATACGGCTCAAATCGAAAAGGGGAAGGTTGCCGCCATGATTACGGAAATGGGCGGGAAAACTTCTCATGCCGCAATAATAGCAAGAATAATGGGGATTCCAACTGTCGTAGGACTTGACAGTATAACACAAAAAATCAAAACCAATGACGTTATTATATGTGATGGAAAGTCCGGAAAGGTTTTAATCAACCCTAACGAAAAGCAATTAAATTATTATACACAGAAAAAATTAAGATTAGAAGAAATAAATAATGAATTGAAAAAACAGATAGGTCTGCCTACCATATCAAGAGATGGATTTAAAGTAGCATTATCGGCTAATATTGGCACTCCTCATGATGTGGAAATGGTTTTGGAAAATGATGCTGAGGGTATAGGCCTTTTCAGAAGCGAATTTATTTTTATGAACCGGAACTGTCAGCCCACAGAGGATGAGCAGTTCGAAGAATACAGGGAAGTTCTCCAAAAAATGGGAGATAAACCTGTAATAATAAGGACTCTGGATATTGGCGGTGACAAAGATGTTCCATACATTGACATACCAAAGGAAATGAATCCGTTTTTAGGCTATAGAGCCATAAGGCTTTGCCTTGGCAATGTTGATGTGTTCAGAACACAGCTCAGAGCAATACTGAGAGCAAGCATTTACGGAAATGTTAAAATAATGTTTCCTATGATTTCCACCATGAAGGAGCTCAAGGATGCAAAGAAAATACTAGAAAAGTCAAAGGATGAGCTAACTAAGGAAGGTATCCCGTTTAGCGATAATATAGAAGTAGGCATTATGATTGAAATACCGTCAGCAGCAATAATTTCAGATTTGCTTGCAAGAGAAGTTGACTTTTTCAGCATAGGAACTAACGATTTAATACAATACACTCTTGCAGTGGACAGAATGAACTCAAAGCTTTCCCATTTATACAGTCAATATCATCCGGCAATGCTGAGGCTGATAAAAGGCATTATTGAAAATGCCCATAAGGCCGGAATATGGTGTGGAATGTGTGGTGAGGCTGCCGGAGATCCAAAGCTAATTCCCATATTTCTGGGGATGGGTCTTGACGAATTCAGCATGAATTCCCCTTCTATACTAAAAACAAGATATATTATCAGAAATTTAAATAAAAATGAAATGGAAAAAATAGCAGAAAAGACTTTAAACATGGAAACAGCAGTAGAAGTTGAAGACTACCTAAGCTGTTTATTTTCAGATGAAAGTGACAGCTATTTGAATAGGTGTAAATTAAGGAGTTAGAATTTAATGAACAAAAAGGTAACAATAGTATTCCACAGCGTATGCGGAAACAGTTATATCATAGCGAAGGAATTCTACAACGAGTTTAAAACTCACGGTGCAGAAACCCAGATACTGAGAGTGAAAGATCCAAGCTACAATGAACTGGCAGCACAGTTTGCTGTTGCCGGACAATATAAAAATGAAATAATGAATATCCAGGAGGCAGAAGTTGAAAAGCTTCTGGACAGCGATATTATTATAATTGGGTCTCCAACCTACTACGGAAATGTGTCGGGAGCAATGAAAGCATTTATGGATTCATTTTCTCCATATTGGGCAGAAGCAAGATTTTGGGGCAAAAAATTATTTTCATATACTACCTGTGCCACAAGCGAAGGCGGAGCGGATATGTGCCTTAATACCATAAACATATTTGGTCAGCACGTTGGTATGATTCCGATCCCCGTTCCGGCAAACTTGGTGCCCGGGCAAGACTTTCCTGCTTATGGGCTGGTGCATTATGTAGGCGGCTACTCAAATCTAAGACCAGGCAGAGAAGTAATTTTAGCAATTAAAGAAATGACTGAACGATTAATGAAATTATAGCAAACGGCCGTCTTTGACGGTCGTTTAATATTTTAAAATAATAAGTAATACCTATTTCAGCGTGAGGAAATCAAATGTTGTTTCCTGCGAAAATATAAAACAGAAGGTGCATTATGAAGTATAAAGTAGAAAAAAAACAATTTGTAAGCAAGCATTGTTTTGTTTGCGGTACAGAAAATGACGAATCATTGAAAACTAAATTTTATGAGCTGGAAAATAAAGAACTTATGTCAATATCATATCCAACCCCCACACACCAAAGCTATCCCGACAGAATGCACGGCGGAATAATATCGGCAATTTTAGACGAAGTAATAGGAAGAGCAATCATGATTGAAGAACCTGATTCATGGGGAGTAACCGTTGAGCTTAACCTTAAGTACAAAAAACCGGTGCCACTTGACAAACCTGTAAAGGCTGTTGCAAGAATAATCAGAAACACAAGGCTGCTATTTGAAGGAACAGGCGAAATAGTATTAGAAGATGGAAGTATAGCAGCAACAGGATATGCTAAATATTACAAGATGAAGCTTGATAAAATTATTGAAGAAATGGGCCATGAAGATGAGCTTATTGTTGACGATACAGTAAAAACACCGGAAGAAGTGGAAATATAAAGGTGCATAGATGAAAAAAGGCGATATAATAGAAATAACTATAGAAGATCTGGCATTTCCTAACATTGGAAAAGCAGTATATAATGGAAAGAAAATTAAAATAAAAAACGTACTTCCCGGACAGAAGGTAAGAGCGAGAATAAGCAGGAGCAAAAAAGAATATGCAGAAGCAAGAGCCGTTGAGGTTATAGAGCAGGCAGAGTACGAGCAGAAGCCCGGCTGCGAGCATTTCGGTCTCTGCGGCGGATGCACATATCAAAGTGTACCCTATGAAAAGCAGCTTGAAATCAAATCAACACAGGTAAAAGAAATATTGGACAATATATTGACAGAAGACTACGAGTTACTCCCAATTGTACCAAGTCCAAAAAAAACCGAATACAGAAATAAAATGGAGTTTTCCTTCGGCGATGAGATTAAGGAAGGCCCCCTGACACTGGGGATGCACAGAAGAAACAGCTTTCACAGCATAATCAGCACAACCGGATGCTCCATAGTGGGTGAAGATTTTCGACAAATCCTGTGTCATATTCTGGATTATTTCCAAGGAAATAGTCAGACATACTACCACAAAAGCACTAATATTGGTTTTTTAAGATATTTATTGGTAAGAAAAGCAGAAAAAACAGGACAGATTCTAATAAATCTTATTACCACGAGCCAAAGTACATTAAACGAAGAAGAATTTGTTAATTTAATTTTAAATCTCAACTTAAAAGGAACCGTGAAGTGCATCGCTCATTCCATATATGACGGAGTAGCAGACGTGGCAAGAGCAGATGAAATGAAAATTCTCTACGGTGAAGACAAAATAGTTGAAGAGCTTTTAGGCTTGAAATTTAATATTTCATCATTTTCCTTCTTCCAGACAAATTCCCTTGGTGCCGAAAAGCTCTATTCTACGGTAAGAGATTTCATAGGGACAACAAAGGACAAAACCATATTTGACCTTTATTCAGGCACGGGAACCATCGGTCAGATACTGGCTCCGACAGCCAAAAAAGTAACAGGAATAGAAATAGTGGAAGAAGCAGTGGAAAAAGCAACGGAAAATGCAAAACTTAACAACCTGACCAACTGCACCTTCATAGCCGGAGACGTCCTCAAAAAAATAGACGAGCTGACTGACAAGCCGGACATCATAGTCCTGGACCCTCCCCGCGAAGGAATCCACCCAAAAGCAATCCAAAAAATAATCAACTACAACCCCCAAACCTTCATATACATCTCCTGCAAACCCACCTCCCTGTCAAAAGACCTCCCGGTTTTCCTGGCGAGTGGATACAGGGTAGAGAAGGTGCAGTGTGTTGATATGTTCCCGATGACAGGGCA
>DHUT01000054.1 GCA_002409285.1 Firmicutes bacterium UBA5227
AGTATCCATTACCATTGACCACAGCTCTTTGTAGGATTTAAGTCTCTCATCAACATCAGCCGTAGAAGCTCCAAGGTCTACAAGTTCCTCCATGCGCTGCCAGTTAAAGGGACCGTCTTTGTATTTAACAACATACATTCCTACAGATTCACTGTGAACCTGCTGACGAATATTATTGAAATCGTAGTTGCCTGAATCATTGAAAACACAAACGTCATAATCCTGGGCATATAGTCTTGGTGTTACTGTGGCAGCTTCCATTACGGATACTTCCGCAGTTATTCCGGCTTGTGACAGGTTAGCTTGAAGTACCTGTGCCATCTTGGCATTTGCAGATGAACCTGCACCATATGTCAGGATGGTTCCTACATTTACACCGTCTGGATATCCTGCTTCAGCAAGCAATGCTTTTGCTTTCTCAAGATTATATCCGTAGGTTTCAAATCCATCTACAGGAGATGTGGGTACATAGTCAGAAGGCATGTACTGTGTAGCTTCTGTTCCGTATCCGTCGCTTACAGCTAAGTTGATATCTTCCTTATTTACTGCATAAAACATTGCTTCACGAACCTTTTCGTTGGCTAAAACATCGCTTGAAAGGTAGTTGATTGCCATAAACATTATATTGTTTCCTTTTACCATGGCATTGTTCTGACCCGAAGCCTTAGTTAAAGATTCCCAGTCTGACAATGGTGCATCCTCCAGATAATTGATTTCATGATTCTCAAAAGCAACTACGGCGGCAGCATCATCTGAAATTACTACATATTCAACATTTTTTATGTCCGGAGCACCTCTCCAGTAATCTTCAAATGCTTTAAGTTTAACTCCTGTGGCAATATTGTAGTCAACAGGATAATAGGGACCTGTTCCTGCCTTATTAGGTATTGTTCCGAATTTGTCACCCTGCTCTGTAACTTCTTTTTCATTTGTGATTTTTATACAAAAGAAAGTATGATCTATGGGAGCATATGGCTTATCTAATGTAACCCTGACTGTTTGATCATCAACAGCTTCAACATTATCAATCATGGATGTAAGGTAATTAAACTTTGGATTTTTCATTGCGCGTTTATAGCTGAAAACAACGTCTGATGCTTTTAACGCATCTCCATTCTGAAACTTAACTCCGTCCTGGAGCGTGATGGTATAAATCTTCTGATCGTCACTTATTTGTACATCCTTTGCAAGTTCCTTGTAATATCCGTTGTTTGACTCGTCCATTCCGTATAATCCTTCATACATTTGGTGCCAAACCTTCATATCACGTGTATTCGTTGTCTGTTCCCAGTCAAGTGACGCCAGGGAAGCAATTAGTCTTAGCTTTAATGTCCTGTCTGCAGGATTTTCAGAGGAAATATCCGAATTATTCCCATTGGATTCCGGACTCGTTCCGCTTGAACACCCTGTTACACTTGTTACAACCATTAGTGCTGAAAGCATGATTGCAAAAATTCTTTTTTTCATAACAATCTCCTCTTATAATGTATAATGTAGTTTTAATAATATAAATGTAAAAATTTTCCCCTAACCATATTAGCGACTTTTCCGTATACGTTTGCAATGAGTTGTATATTTTTTTAAACTTACCCTCCTAAATTTTTTTATTGCAATATTATAATAAGCAATAACCGTACCAACCTTGTCACAATAATACGGAATAGTAATAGTTATATATTTTTTATCGAGTGCCTTGAAATATCAATCATATTTTAGTTTGAACATAATTTTTTAAAATATAAGTTTAAGTTGAAATAATAAAAATATAAGATAAAAATGAATAAAAAGGTATTTGAATAAAAAAAACAAGCCATCATGTGCCGTAATTATGGCACATGATGGCTGTTTAAGAAGCGTGAATTAAGCAGAATGTTTTTTTTATTCAAAATATAGCCGTAATTATGGCGCTATTAAAATGAAATGTGCCGGTTTTACGGCTGTTTTAGTTTATCTATAGTGTATTTCTTCATTTTTTGTTGAAGAGTTTGTCGTGGTATTTCTAAATATTCTGCAGCTTGTGTAACATTTCCGTTCGTAATAAGCAGAGCTTCATGAATTAAATTTAGTTCCTGCTCTTCTAATATTTTTTTCATGGGTTTGGTTTTAGGGCACTCGTTGTAAAATTGTGTGTCGGTATCCTTTGCTTTTAGTTCACTCTCCCATGCAGGTGTGGAAAGAATTGACGATTCAATATAGTTTTCAAGTTCTCTGACGTTGCCCGGCCAGCTGTAGCTCATTAAAAATTTCATTAGTTCCTTTGAAATCGATGTTATATTTTTTTCAAAAATAGAATTATATTTTTCTGCAAAATAATTTGACAATAGTTCGATGTCTTCAATCCTCTCTCTTAATGGAGGAATTTCTATTTTAACTACAGATAGTCGATAATACAAATCTTTCCTTATAAATCCCTTGGATAAAATATCTTCGCTGTTGATATTTGTTGCTGCGATTATCCTGACATCAAATTTCCTTTCTTTTGTTTCACCAACCCTTCTTGCAGTCTTGCTTTCAATTGCTCTTAAAAGTTTTGCCTGCAAATGAAATGGCATGCAGTGCAGCTCATCTAAAAACAAGGTACCTCCGTCACATGCTTCAAATAATCCCTTCTTATCCAGCGCACCGGTATAGCTGCCCTTGCTTGAGCCGAAAAAAATACTTTCTAAAAGGTTTTCAGGAACGGCAGAACAATTTTGAGCAATAAATGGTTTGTCTTTTCTTGAAGAAAAACTATGTATTCCGTGTGCAAATAATTCTTTTCCTGTACCGGTTTCTCCCATAATTAGAACCGGAACAGAGGAGTCGGAAATATTTTTCGCATATTCAACTAATTTAACCATATTACTATTTTTACAGATAATATTGTCAAAGGTATAAATAGATTTATACCCTAAATCCAAGCATCTTGGAGTCAGATTGATAGTTGAATTTACCGAATTCATATCAGTATTCTTTCTGTTAAAACTTTTGTTTGAAACTATGGATTTGGAAAGCTCAATTGCTCCAACCACCACTCCATCATGTTTTATCGGAAATGAAATATTGTCTGTGTATGTATCTCCGGTATATGGGTTTTTTACAAGCTGACCAATATATTCAACCGGCATCTCCTTGTTCATACATTCAAAAAGAGTACTGTTTGAACTGTCTAAATTATAAAATACATCAAACAGTTTTTTTCCAATTATTGTTTTTTCTATTTTTTTATCAATATCTTGGTTAAATTTAATTGTAAAAAGAATTGTACCTTCATTGTTAATTATTGTTATTCCATCAACATAATTCATTTTTTTATATAAAGAAGACATAATTATCACCACAATCTTTTATAAATGTTTTTTAACTTCATACATGAAATCTGATTGTCTATTTCAAAATAATAGCTGCTGCATTTCATTAAAGGTAGTATACAGTATTTTTTGGGTGCATTCAACTAATTTATATGGGTAAGTTAAAATAGGCTGGTGTTTTTATTATCATTGCAAACATTGTCAAAATATAGTATAATTTATTGAAAAGTTATAGTGAAATATTAAAAAAAGATGAGAGGAATATAAGTATGACATATGATTTTACAAGCATAATTGACCGGCACGGAAGGGATTCAATTGCTGTTGATTTCCCACCTGAGGTACCTGAGGATGGATTTGATGTGATTCCAATGTGGGTTGCTGACATGAATTTTCCAACAAGTCCTACTATACAGAAAACGATTATCGAGAGGGCAAAGCATCCTATGTTTGGCTATTTTATGCCAAGTAAAGAATACTATGATTCAATTATTAAATGGCAGACAACTCGAAACGGCGTAACAGGATTGATGGCAGAGCACATAGGCTATGAAAATGGTGTACTGGGATGCGTGACATCGGCAGTGGATGCATTTTCTGCCCCCGGAGACTACATTCTTCTTCATTCTCCTACATATATCGGTTTCACATCATCCCTGGAAAACAACGGAAGAAGGATTATCCATTCTGACCTTGTACAGGATGAAGACGGAATATGGCGCATGAATTATGAAGATATGGAGAAAAAAATTCAGAAATATAAAATACATATGGCAGTATTTTGTTCGCCGCATAATCCGTGCGGTCGTGTGTGGGAACGTGAAGAAATTGAAAAGGCCATGGAAATTTATAAAAGAAATGACTGTGTTGTAGTTTCCGATGAAATCTGGAGTGATATTATTTTATATAACAACAAACACATACCTACGCAAAGCATAAGCGAAGATGCAAAAAATCGCACAATTGCCATTTATGCTCCAAGCAAGACATTTAATCTTGCCGGGTTAGTGGGCTCATACCATATTATTTACAACAAATATTTGCGTGACCGTGTCATGGCTCAAAGCAGCAAGTCTCATTATAACGAAGTAAATGTTCTTTCTGTTCATGCACTGATTGGTGCCTATATGCCAGAAGGTCATGTGTGGGTTGACGAACTTCGTCAGGTGCTTGCAGAAAATGTGGATTATGCTTCTGACCACATCATTAATAATTATAAGGGAATTAAATTTTCAAAACCTCAGGGAACGTATATGCTTTATCTTGATTGTGAAGAGTGGTGCAAGAACCATAACATGTCTCTGGATCAGTTATATAAAAAAGGAACAGATGTGGGAGTTATGTGGCAGGACGGACGACCATTTAATCGTTCATATGCAATCCGTATAAATCTTGCTCTGCCCAAATCAAAAGTAATTGAAGCTTTTGAACGTTTGGATAAATATGTTTTTAGTGTTTAATCTATATGCAAGTATATAGAAGAAGGGGATAGAATGATTGATTTTGGTGGATTTAGCTTGAACAGCCTTGACTATATACTGATTGTCGACAGAGAATTTACCATAGTCTACAATACACGTCTTGATAAAAGATTAAATATCGATTTTAGTGATGAGGATAAAATCAATTATATAAACAGGAACCTTTTTGAGGTGTACCCTACAATAGATAAAAAAACCAGCTCTATAGTAGAGTCTATGAGAACAGGGGAAATTGTTGTAAGAAAATCACAAAAATTTAAAGATTTTAAAGGTATATTCTATATAACTAATAATGTTACCATCCCGATAGTAAGAAAAGGAATTATTGTTGGAGCGGTAGAGCTTACGAAGGACGTTAAAACAATTTATAACGTTAAAAACGAAAATGTTAATATGGTTATAGACCGTGAGGAGGATGATATTACTAATAACATTGCTGCAGATGACAGCAAATTCACTTTTGATGACATAATAACAAATGATGAGAAAATGCTGAAAATAATTGAATATGCAAAGACAATGTCATTAAGTAAAAATCCTACATTAATATATGGTGAGACGGGTACAGGAAAAGAAGTTTTTGTTCAATCCATGATTAATTACAGCGGTATATCAAGAAAAAAGGTGGTAATTCAAAATTGTGCGGCTTTGCCGCAAAATTTGATAGAATCTATATTATTTGGTACGTACAAAGGAGCATATACCGGTGCAGAAAATCGAAAAGGATTATTTGAGGAGGCTGACGGAGGAATAATATTCCTTGATGAGCTAAGCACATTGCCCTATGATGTTCAGGGAAAACTTTTGAGGGTATTGCAGGACGGGAGCTTCAGACCTGTTGGTTCTAATATTGAAAAATCAGTTAGCGTAAAGATAATAGCGGCAATGAACGTGGATCCCATGGAAGCAATAAAAAATATGCAGTTGAGGAAGGATCTTTTTTACAGGTTAAGCGGCGGAATGATTTATCTTCCGCCTCTGAGAGAGAGGAAAAAGGATATTACTCTGTTTGTGGATAATTATATTAAAATGTATAACAATATGTATGGAAAGAAAGTGTGTGGGATTACAGGCAAGGTAGAAAATATTTTTCAGGAATATGACTGGGAAGGAAATATCAGAGAACTCAGGCACATAGTTGAATCCATGGTAAGCATATCGCAGGGCAGTGAGCTGGATGTTGAGCAGCTTCCGGCATATATGTATGATCGTGTTTATAACACAGGAAAAAAGGAAAAGACAATTTTAGAATTCGAAAACAGGTTCGAAAAAGAAGAATATAATTTTAACAAAATAATAATGGACAAAGAAATAGAATTAATAAAAAGGGTTATGTCTTTGTCAGGAGGCAATAAGACAAGAGCGGCAGAGTTGCTTGGAATTCCAAGACAAACACTTAAATATAAAATAGATAAATACAAATTAAATTAGAAATTGACAAAAAACTGTCTTTATTTTCTCAAATCGACAATTTCTTGTCATCAACTAACAAAAGAACGACGAAAATTCGTCGTTCTTTTGTTGCCCTGGAAACAATATCTTAAAATCATTCATTTTTCAATACATTTTTTATTGGCACGATTTTTGCTTGGTTAAATAGTTGTATAAATTTATTTTTAATATTAAAATGTAAAAATTAAAAAAAGTTATATGAAGGGAGTAAAGAATGAATTTGGAATTAAGAAAAATTCATATCAGGGATGTCGTTTTCAGTAACATAAATAGAATTGAAAATGATACCTTGTTTTTAAATTCTCGTGACCTTGTAGAATTGGTCATGGAAGACAAAAGGGTTAAAAATGTACATTTTGACATTGCAAAGCCTGGAGAATCCGTAAGAATTTTTCCTGTAAAAGATGTAATTGAGCCCAGAGCAAAGCTTGATGGAGAGGTATTTCCGGGAGTTTTCAGAGAGCAAATGGATGAGGCTGGAAAAGGTATAACCTATGTTTTAAGCGGATGCGCTGTAGTTACAACAGGTCCTATAGTCGGATTTCAAGAAGGTCTTATTGATATGAGTGGACCTGGTGTACAGTACAGTATTTTTTCCAAACTTATAAATATTGTAATGACAATAACAAAAGAAGATTATGTTGATCCGCATGAACACGAAGAAACCGTAAGGCTGGCAGGGCTGAAAATAGCAAGTTATATAGGTAAAATAGGTATTGGATATGAAACATATGAAGCAGAGTGCTATGAATGGGAAAATATTGGGCACAAATATTCTGAATATTCTGAACTTCCAAAGGTTGTGTATATATATAACTGCATGAGCCAGGGACTTCTGCACGACACATATTTTTATGGCAGAGACACAAAGCTTTTAACTCCCATGATTATTACTCCCCTTGAAGTAATGGATGGTGCGGTTGTAAGCGGTAACTGTGTTTCACCCGGTTCGAAAACAACCACGTACCATCATTTGAACAATGCGGTTATAAAGGAATGTATGAAAAGGCACGGCAAAGAAATAAATTTTATGGGAGTTGTATTAAACCCTTTAATGGTTACATTAAAGGAAAAATACAGAAATTGCATGCTTGCGGTAAGAAATGCTGAAATGCTTGGAGCGGAAGGTGTCGTAGTTTCTCAGGAGGGCTTTGGAAATCCAACTACGGATTTAATGCTTATATGTCAAAAACTTGAGAATAAAGATATAAAAACGGTAATTATTACAAATGAGGACGCAGGTTCTGACGGCATGTCTGAATCCTTACCTGACAGCGTAACAGAGGCGGTTGCCATAGTTTCTACGGGCAACAGCAATGCAACCGTAATGCTTCCAAAAATGGACATAGTTATAGGAAATATGAAGGATATTGAAAAAACAACCGGTGGAAATGTTGAGTCTATACAGGATGATGGAAGGATTTTGGTGGAAATACATGGAATAATGGGCAGTCATAACCTTCAGGGAAATACTTTTTTAAGCGCTGAAACTATATAGGAGGTGTGCAGTGAAGAACGTAATTTTTTATACAAACCAGTTCTTCGGACAAATAGGCGGTGAAGACAAGGCATATACCGAGCCTCAATTTCACGAGGGTCCTGTGGGTAATGCAAACGCATTTACGGAGAAACTTGAAGACGCACAAATAATAGCTACAATTATTTGCGGTGACAACTACTATGTTGAAAATATGGACAAGGTCAAGGCTTTTATAAAGGAAAAACTTGAGGACCTCAATTTTGATTTGCTTATTGCGGGTCCTGCATTTAATGCAGGCAGATTTGGAATAGCATGCGGAGATGTATGTTCTTTTATAAAAAAGGAATTCAATATAGAGGCTATAACAGGATTATATGAGGAAAATCCTGCAGTGGAAATGTACAAAAAAGACATATACATCTTAAAGGTAGCAAAATCCGCAGCCGGGATAAGAAAAGCGGTTCCGCTTATGGCGGGATTTGCAAATAAGCTTTTAAAGGGTGAAAAGCCCGGAAGCCCCAAGGAAGAGCAATATTATGCAAAGGGCAAAAGAATCAACGTTTTTAAAGAAAAAAACGGTGCGCAGCGGGCTCTTGATATGCTGGTAAAAAGACTAAAAAATGAACCCTTTGAAACGGAGCTGGAGATTTCTCTGTATGAAAAGGTTGAACCTGCACCCCCGTTGAAGGATTTAAGCAAAGCAAAAATAGCACTTTGCACAACAGGTGGAATTGTTCCCTTCGGAAATCCGGACCACATACCTGCCGCAACAGCAAAGATATACAGAATGTATGATATATCAGGAAAAGAAGGACTTAAAGAAGGTGAGTTTGAATCTGTACATGCGGGATATGATCCGGTGTATGCAAATAAGGATCCAAACAGAGTTGCTCCGCTGGATGCATTGAGAAGCCTGGAAAGGGAAGGTGTAATAGGGAGCGTTTACAAGTATTTTACGGTAACAACAGGAAATTCGACATCGGTTGCCGATGCTACGAGGATGGGAACTGAAATAGCTCAAAGATTACTGGATGATGGAGTTGACGGAGTTATACTTACCAGCACCTGAGGCACGTGTACACGTTGCGGTGCAACAATAGTAAAACAAATTGAAAGAGCTGGTATCCCTGCCGTTCATGTATGTACGGTAACTCCTATATCTAAAACAGTTGGTGCGGCAAGAATCTATCCTGCTCAGGCGATACCATATCCCACAGGTAATCCTGAACTTACTGTGGAAAAGGAAGATCAAAGAAAAAGAGACATTGTTATCAATGCGCTTAATCTGCTGATTCAGTAGATAAGTGTAATATATATTTTATGGAGGTTAACATGATTATAGGAGTACCAAAAGAAATTAAAAATAACGAGAACAGGGTGGCTCTGATACCCTCAGGTGTTGCAGAACTTGTCAAAAAAGGACATCAGGTATATGTTGAGCATGATGCAGGACTGGGAAGTGGATTTTCTGATGCAGAATATGAGAAAGCAGGTGCTGTAACAGCAGATTGCAATACTGTGTGGAGCAAATCGGAGATGATATACAAGGTCAAGGAAATACTTGCCGAAGAGTATAAGTATTTAAGAGAGGGGTTGATAATATTTACATATATCCATTCAAATGCACACCTTGACATGACAATGGAATTATTAAAAAGCAAAGTTATAGGTATTGCATATGAGGATATTACAGATAAAAATGGTCAATTCCCTTTGTTAAGTCCTATGAGTGAACTGGCAGGCAAGGGCGGATTTTTAGCAGCACTTCATTATGGGCAATCAGTTAACGGAGGAAAAGGAATTCTTTTCAATCGCATAAGCGGAGTTGATACACCTACAGTATCTATAATCGGCTGCGGGCATTCCGGTATGGGTGCTGCGGAACTGGCAGCAAGCTTTGGAAACAAAGTTATAATATTAGATGTAAATAAGGAAGTAATGGATGAATCAAAAGCTAAACTTCCTGAAAATGTAGAATTCCTTTATTCAAACAGAGAGAATTTGGTGAGGTGCCTGAAAGAGTCTGATGCAATTATAAATTGTATTTTGTGGAATAAAACACGAAAAGATCACCTTGTTTATAAGGAAGATTTAAAAATTATGAAAAAGGGCGCAATGATTATAGATGTGGCATGTGATGATGGCGGTGCCATTGAAACCTGCCGTTCAACCACACATGAAGACCCGGTTTATTATGAGGAAGGTATTTTGCATTATTGTGTTGATAATATTCCATCTGCATTTGCGCGTACGGCTTCCATAGGACTTTCAAACTGCACCCTGTCCTACGCTCTGCAAATAGCAAACAAAGGTTGTGAAAAAGCTTTTAAAGAAAATAAATACCTTTTGAAGGGTCTTACCTGTTATAAAGGCAAGCTAACATTAGAGGAAACTGCGATTAAGTACGGACTTGAACTTACACCATCATGCGAATTATTTAATTAATCTGTATGCGGTATAAGTAAATCATGTTTAAAGTAAATAATTAAAAAAACTATAAAAAAGTTATGGAGGAAAACATGAAAAAAAGAATTATTTCAATTATGCTGGCAGCACTGATGATTATCATGAGCATGACAGGTTGTTCAGATGGTTCAAACAGTACAAACTCAAATTCTCAGGAAAACAATTCGGAAAATAACGCATCTTCCAATAATCCTGCAGACAGGACTTTGAAGCTTAGACTTACTTCTTCTTTAACATCACTTGATTGGGAGCAGACTACAAATATCCGTGATATGAAAGTATGGCATCAGATGTATGAAGGACTATACGGAATGGACGAGGCAAACAACGGATATTACAAAGAGCTTGCAAAGGATGTTCAGCTGAGTGAGGATCAGAAGGTTTACACTATTACTCTTCAGGATGGGGTTAAGTTTCAGAATGGAGACGATTTAAAAGCTTCTGATGTTGTGTTCAGCTATAATCGTGCAATTAAAAATCCACGATTCAACTATGTAACTTTTATGATTTCGGATGTTGAAGCTGTGGATGATCAGACTGTTAAGATAACATTGGATCAGGCATATGCACCCATAGATCACACTTTCTTTTCAATTAAAATAATGAGCGAGAGAGAAGTTACAGAGCAAGGTGACAAATTCGGAACAATACCTAATAAGGCAGGTACAGGTCCCTATTATCCTGTTGACTACAATATTGCCACAGGAGTTAAACTTAAAGCATTTGAAGATTACTGGAGAGGTGCTCCGGACATAAAAGATGTTGAATATGTGGTAATTTCAGATGATGCTGCTGCTGTAATAGCTTTTGAGAATCATGAACTTGACTATTTTGAAGAGGCTCCATTGTCAGACTGGGAATCATTAATTAAGGCTTCAGGTCAAAATAATGTAATGGTAAAAGGAAACAATATAATGTTTATGGCAATCAATTACCTTTCAAGCGATGTTTTAGCCAATGAAAAGGTTCGTGAGGCAATGTTTTATGCAGTAAATAAGAAGGATATCAATTCAGCGGCAAGCAACGGATACGGAACAGAAGCCACTCAATATATGCCTTCTGACTATGTAGCTACATCACCCATTGATGGTTTCAAAACTTATGACTATGATCCTGAAAAAGCAAAAGCATTGCTTGCTGAAGCAGGATATCCTGACGGCGTAGATATAGGGACAATATCTGCATATGGAACAAGCTCGTCGGAAAATGCTAAAATGGCACAGGTTATTCAGGCAAACTTGTCACAGGTGGGTATAAAGGCAGGTGTTGAGGTAATGGAGTATTCTACTCTAAGCCCCAGATTATATGCTCAGGATTATGACGTTTGTATATTTTATGATTCAAGCAACTATGACTTTAATAACATCCGCCAGCAGGTTCACAGTGAATCCGAAGGTATGTATGTTGTTAAATACAAGGACGGTCCCTTTAACTGGCAGCGTATGGAGGAGCTTGTAGACCTTGGAGCTTCTACGGCTGATGTTAATGAAAGACTTAACTACTATACTGAACTGTGGTCAATGGTAATGGATACT
>DHUT01000083.1:0-635 GCA_002409285.1 Firmicutes bacterium UBA5227
ACCTTTGACGGGTTGCTGTCGCTAAATATGCAGAAACATACCATGGAAAACGGAATTCCTCTAGTGGGGAGAGCAGCAATCTCTGATACAATGAAAGACATAATCGTGGATGCCCTCAGTGCACTAGGAGTTTCCATCTGGGGATACTACCAGCTTAAAATGCAGGAAAAAAAGGATGCTTAAGGTTGTCAAGCATTTGCAAATAATTATTTAATCCGGTCCAAATCAAGTTTAAAATACTTTTTAAGTAATTCATTATACTCCTCCTCGTCATTTAGCTGTCTTTCTGTTACCTTTCCATTCGAGACAATTTTTAAACGATCATCTGTCAGTGTGATTCGACCGTCTTTTGTAGGTATTGTACACATTTTCATCTTAATGAAAAAGGAGTCGGGAAATGTTGCTGTGAAATAGTTTGACATGATAAAATCCATTGGATAACATTCTTCCAAAGTAAAAGCATACATATAGTGATATTCTTCCCCTTTTCTTTCCTGCAATATGTATCCAAATTTAGGGTCTTCAAGAAAACGGTAAGTGTGAGTGAACTGTTTTTGGTCAGCGCCTGCTTCAAGTATTAGCGGAGCCGTGATACCGTCATTTCCAAAACCTACATCTGCTAAATATCTCTTGCC
>DHUT01000083.1:789-2820 GCA_002409285.1 Firmicutes bacterium UBA5227
AACCTGATGTGTTTTAGCAAAATAAGTAAGGCCATCCCTTGTGCCTCTTGCAAGCAAATTTGTAACTTTAAAACCTAACTCCTGCAGGACAAAATAGAATAAGCTGTTCATTTCAAAACAGTACCCGCCTCTTTTGTTTTCTACAATTTTTTCGTACAGTGATTCTCTGTCTAATTTGATTGCTTTCCTAAAGTAAACACTTAAATTTTCAAAAGGTATGTTTAATGTATGCGCTACATGAAGGCCATACAATGTTTCATATGAAGCATCTGTTTTCCCTTCGTAATTTATCCTTTTAAGATATGCTTCGACATTAAATAATTCATTTGACATAGCTATACTCCCATTATTATTAAAATGTGTGCAATACAAATATTATAACAGATAAAATTAAAATTCAAAACTTATTATTTAAAGTTTATTATATACTGTCTTCAATTTTTTAGCAATCAAAAACAAACTTAACTAAAAGTTGAAAAGATGTGAAAAAAGTAATATAATGGAATAACATAAAGCTTTTTTTTTATGGCAATAAACCATGTCTTTTACAGTTAATAATCTAGTTATAGTTATTAAGATAAAATAAGTAATAAGAGATACATCCATAGGATTATGCGGTTTTTATATTTTGCATGACATATATGTGTATATTTGTAATATCGTTTATTAGTATGAAAGAAAATAAAGCAAAAATATAATAAATTCAAAACTGTCTCAATAAATGATTATAAAGTGGACAGGTATTATTAAATAAAAATTAAAAGAAAGAGGTAGGGTTATGATTAAAAAAAGAAAATGCTTTGTAATATTTGGAACGATTATTTTAACAGCTGTAATATTTATTGCGTGTAGTGCGGAATCGGCAGAAACAAAGGTTATAAACATAGTCAGGTATCCGGAACCTGCGGATTATACATTAATTCACAGCGCGAACAAATTTCCGGAAATAAAAGATGAGAACTTTGATTTTGATGTTAGGAGTATGGATTTGTTATCCGAAGACCTAATAAACCGTTTTGATGATTTAATGTATACAACTTATGATTCGAAGACAAAGTGGCCTGAAAATTTGCCGGAAGGCTTTGAACCTGAAAAGGTGATGGAAATATACAAGAATCCGGGACTTAATATCCGAGAACTTCATTCCCAGGGCATAACAGGAAAGGGCGTTGGAATAGCTATTATAGATCAGACTCTTCTTGTGGACCATGAGGAATACAAAGACAGAATAAAACTGTATGAGGAAAATGAAGATGCAGGGAAATATGAAGCTCAGATGCATGGACCTGCTGTAGCCTCGATTGCAGTAGGAAAGACGGTTGGAGTTGCTCCTGAAGCGGATTTATACTACATAGCGGGTGACTTTGGAACATATGAGAACAATAATTTCGAATATGATTTTTCTTTACTTGCTAAAAATATTGATCGGATTTTAGAAGTTAATGATGACTTGCCTGATGCAAATAAGATAAGAGTTATTTCTATGTCGATAGGTTGGAGTAAGAACCAAAAGGGATATAATGAAATAACGGAAGCTGTAAACCGTGCAAAGGAAGCGGGAATACTTGTTGTTTCTTCATCGATTGAGGAGACATTTGGATACAGATTCCACGGACTGGGAAAGTATCCTATGGCTGATGCTGATGACTTCGATTCGTATAAACCCGGAAGCTGGTGGGAGGACAATGCTGAGAAAATATTAAAAAACAATAATGGATCTATACTTCTAGCTCCTATGGATTTCAGGTGCACAGCAGCCCCTAACGGAACAAACGACTATGTTGTTTATTCCAGTGGTGGTTGGAGCTGGACAATACCATATATTGCGGGTGTATATGCTCTTGCCTGTCAGGCAAACCCAGATATTACCTATGATGAATTTTGGAATATAGCGCTTGAAACTGGAAAGACAGTTATGATCGAAGGTAGCGGTGGACAAGAATACGCAATGGAAAAAATCATAAATCCTGTGGGAATAATTGAGCGGCTGAAATAGACGTTAACTTGTAAAAATTTGGTCATAAGAGAGAA
>DHUT01000083.1:3030-3247 GCA_002409285.1 Firmicutes bacterium UBA5227
TTTAAGAAGACTTCAACAAAAGTTTGTACGAATATCTCATGAGTCTCAATGTTTATACAATTAATAAAACGCTGTTACATAAATATACCATAATAATGTAGAAGGGAGATGAGCAAAATCAATAAAAAATACAAGAACATAAAATTATTTGTTTTGATTGCGTTTATTCTTTTGCTGACCTCATGCGCCGAACAAAGAGATGAAAATATTCAAATAT
>DHUT01000083.1:3464-3786 GCA_002409285.1 Firmicutes bacterium UBA5227
GCACCAGATGGTTACACTGTTGTGGTCGAAAAAGCGGTTGAATATATTGAAAAATTTGCGGAAATCAATGAAATAGAAATTGAGGCCGTAAATTATTCCTATAGGGACTTAAGCCACAACGACTATGTCCTAAAACGAAACTCCGCCATAGAGCGTGGAGATGCAGACATAGTTCTGGATAACATGTACTCGTTGTATCCTATAAGAAAGCAGGCGGGAGATTACGACAAGCTTGATAATTATGAAAATATAACCGGGAATTTTGGAGAAGGATTTTGTATTCCTCTCGCTTATAGTATGGACGCTATCTTTGTGGATAATG
>DHUT01000083.1:3962-4570 GCA_002409285.1 Firmicutes bacterium UBA5227
ATAAAAAAATACGGAATAAATACGGACAATATAATTGCGATTGAAGATTACTACAATATGAAGCAGGAAATGAAAGAAAATGGAGCCAGGTTTCGCTTAAATGGAAAGGAGCTTCACGAGCTTGTAAATTACTATATTTTAAAAAACAGACTGGAAATATACAGGAAAGACGGAATGCTTGTGGTCGACAAGGATAAGATGGCAAGTACCATAAATGAAATATTTGCGGATATGGATAGGTACTACGAGGATAGTGAGGTAGAAAACAGTTTCGAAGATGATTACTTGGTCTATGATATGAATTATGGAAGAAATCTTACATATAATGCTGCTTTTCCTGCAATGAATGCACAGATATATAAAGGTGAACCTGTTATAGCTAATTACACCATAGCAATTGCCGATGACGAATATAGTGCGTCAGATAGGGTGAACGAATATCCATGGCTCTTTATAAATAAAAATTCGGACAATGAAGATGTGTATAAAATAGCCGGCTCGCTTTTCGGAGACGGTTTCCAATGTCTCGTATATGACCAGGGCTTTGGTGTGGTTACAAACAGCGGTTTTGTTATGGAGTATATTGGTTTTGAGGAGAACGGAAAATA
>DHUT01000083.1:4745-5283 GCA_002409285.1 Firmicutes bacterium UBA5227
GGGAAAAAGTCTCTTGATGCTGCCGGAAACATGGTGAGAATAGACAGACACTATGATGAAAACAGCGAAGAGCAGTTATTTGAAATGATAGAGAAGTCTTATGAAGCATTAGGGAAGATGACGGAAGAGAACATTTATACAGATAATTTTTTAAAGCCTGAGCTTCGAGGATTTATTGTTCATTATATTTTGGACAGGCAAGAAGGGACAGTAGGAAGCGACTTAGATGAAAATGTTGATGACTTTATTACGAACCTTAATATAAGATTTAATTAAGTGATATATTTTTCAAAAAATGGACAAATAATTAAGTGTCTGGTATAATTTACATGGCATATCTTAAAAATTAAAAGGTGAGAAATGGCTAAGGGTAGCCGGCATACTTTGTATTGCCTAAAAAAAGATATACATTATTTTGACAGAGAAAAGGGAGTGAGGCTGCAATGAAAAAAAACGGAATGACGAGATATGTAATTCCTAGTTTTTTGGGAGTTGCGGTTTTATACCTGGTCCCCTTTATAATAGCACAAAGGTATGT
>DHUT01000083.1:5478-5831 GCA_002409285.1 Firmicutes bacterium UBA5227
CTTTTACAGAGATTTTTTCAAATATGGGGTTTATTATATCAATTAAAAATACAATTATATTTATATGCATATTCATTCCTTTAGCGGTTATTTTTGGTTTTGTAACAGCTTTTGCCACAGAATATCTGAATCTTGGCTTCTGGGTGCAGGCAGCGATTGTTTTGCCCATTACAGTGCCGGCGTCCTCTGTATCAGGTTTTTTCAAGGAGATGGCTTCAAGTAAGGCTCTTGAAAATGTAAATGGGCTGCTTGTAGTTGGAATTATATTTTTGTGGAGTTGTATTGGATATACATATATAATTTTTCTCATATCCTTGAAAAACAGGGATAAATCAATAGAAGAAGCTGCATAT
>DHUT01000083.1:5999-6510 GCA_002409285.1 Firmicutes bacterium UBA5227
GGTGCATTCAGAACAATGTTCTCCATAATGCTGCCTCTTCATAGCGAAGCTATTGTACTTGCTGCAATAGTAAGCACATACAATTCCCTGAAAATTTTCAGGGTAACTTATGCTGTTTTCGGTGAATATCCCAACTACAGAATGTTTATGATACAGAATTTTCTTCACCTGAAGCTTAAAGAGCTGAATATGCAGACTCTTATGGCAGGAGCGGATATATTGCTTGCATTCGTATTTATACTGCTGTTTTTAATATTGAAATTAGAACAAAAGCATAAAAGGAAAATGTCCTTGTAGGAGAAACCATGAAAAAAGTGTTGATTAAAGTTTTTTCCGTATTTATAGTAATAATATTTTTGTCTCCCATAGTATATACCATATCTCATTCCTTCATGGATGAATACCAACTAAAAAATAATGAAATGGAAATGGTTCCTGAGATTTTCAACCTGCAGCAATATTATGAAATAAGTGTTGAAAAAAATGAATATTTCAAGCTTTATACAAATTC
>DHUT01000083.1:6680-7848 GCA_002409285.1 Firmicutes bacterium UBA5227
AATTACTGCAGGAGTAATGGTAGGGCAGGTTGTTGTAAGTGTTGGAGCGGCATACTACTTAGCTGTAAAAAAAAGCAGGTTTTCAAATATACTGTTTTTGGTTTATACATTTTTTATGCTGTTGCCTCTGCAGATAACACTGATTCCTAACGTACTTTTGTACAATGCGGTGGAAAGATATATAGGGATAAAACTTTTCAACACACATTTGGCTGTTATTTTGCCGGGAATATTCAACACTTTGGGAGTATTTTTCCTAAAGCAGTTTTTTGAGTCCATACCTCAAAGCTATTACGAAATAGCTAACATAGACGGGGCGTCAAATTTTGACATACTGCTCCATGTGGTGCTGCCATATTCAAAAAATGCAATAGCTGCTTTATGCTTGCTGATTTTTATAGAAAACTGGAATTTAATTGAGCAACCTCTGATATTTTTGAATGATATGTCAAAGATGCCTGTATCCATATATCTTAATACTCTTTATGAAAGCAGCAGGGATATTTTTTATGCGGCATGTGTGCTTTTTATGTTCCCCGTAATATATGTGTTCACAAAAATCAGGGAAAAACTCAAGACTATGGTTTTGAAAAACTAATGACGAGAGGAAGGTGAGCATAATGTCAAAGTTTTTTGACAGGTTTCTTAAATATTTTTTTGTATTTTTGAGCAGTGTTATCATTATAGGTTTTTTGTTTTTTACCATAAGAAATTATATTATGCCTGAAGTCACTGTTACCAAATCTTTGGAAAACAGCCTCCTTATAAAGAAGGACTATTTTACGGGCAGGGTTGTATCGAGAGAAACAGTGGAGGTAAAGGCAGACAGAAAGCTTTACATATCTGAAATAAATGTGAAAAATTCTCAGATAGTAGAGCCGGGAACAAAGATAATATCACTTGATATGAGCAGGCAGGAATTGAACGTCGATACGGAAGCTTCCGAAATGCAAAATCAGATAAAATCATATGAAATTGAAAAGCTTAATTTGAAAAAGCAGCTGGACAGTGGCGAGGCGTCTTTGAAAAAATCCCTGGAAGCATATGAAAAAGCTAAAGAAGACTACGAAAATACAAGCTATTTATATGAAAACGGTGTTGTGGCAAAGGATGAGCTAAATGGCAAAAGTGATATTATGGAAGATTGCCGGAAGGATTATGAGAGCGA
>DHUT01000083.1:7988-8268 GCA_002409285.1 Firmicutes bacterium UBA5227
AGGATTATGAGAGCGAGGTCAGTATTTATACAAGCGAAACAGAAATATATAAAATGAACTTAAACCGTATTGATGAAGAAATAGAAATTCTTCAAACCAGGCTTCATGAGAAAACAAATGAAAACAGCGAAAACAAAATAACAGTGGATAAAAGTGGAGCATACTTCCTTGCTGACAAGGTGTACATTGATTATATAACAGACAAAAAGGTTATGGAAGAAGGAGAAACAGTATTACGATATTCTATTTGCAATACAAATGCTGATTTATACATGGAGGC
>DHUT01000083.1:8432-9598 GCA_002409285.1 Firmicutes bacterium UBA5227
GAGGCATTTTTAGGCAGAGATGTATATGATGACATTTTTTCCAACAAATACAGCCTGTATTTCTGGAAAAATGATGAAAAGAAGAAGGAATCTGTGATGGTTCAGTCAGTGCGGGCCTTTCCTGACCATAATGAGCTGATTTTTGCTCTCAGGGATGAGTTGAAAGAAAATGTGTATATATCAGACAGTGTAAAATTTATGGCTCAGTCAGAGGAATCATATGAATGTGTTATTGATAAAACTGCGGTGGTCCCCATAGGTGATTTGAAGGCAAACAACACCTGCTATGTTTATACTGTTTTGACGGAAGAATCCATTCTTGGGGAGATTAATTATTTAAAACAGGGAGAATACAAAATACTTGCGGTTGGAGAAAGTACGGTTGCTATTGAACCCACACAGAATACTAAGGAAAGAATTGACAAGAATTCATTGATAGTTAATTACGCTTCATCTGTTTTAGAGAATGATATGAGAGTCAGAGTTATTAATTAGAGGTATTGCAAATGAAAAAGACAGTGTGTTTACTTTTAACGGTTATTGTCGTTACATTTATTTTGTTCTTGCATGTGGAGTCCAATTATTACAACGGTGTTGCAGAGGTGTGTCTAAACGGTTATTACAACCCGGAAGAAATCGCAGAAGTATTGGAGAAGGCACAGGTATATGATTATCTGATACTGTATGATTTGTATAATCAGGAAAATTCAACAGTGTACGAGGGCAATATAAATATTCTCATGAGAAACAAAATAAAAGACAAAACAAACATTGAACTAAATGAACGTGAAGTTATTATGGGTGAAAAATTTGCAAAAGAGAATTATGAATATTATCCCATAGGCAGAAAGCATGAACTATATGGCAGAGAATACAACATTAATGCCATTATTGAAAACAGCAGCGATATATACTATAACGACATCAGCCTTCTTGAAAATCAAAATTTAAAAAGACAGAGGATATATGTCATGCTTAAGGATAGGAATGGCATTACAATAGACGAAAATACCTTTATGTCCATACTTAAATCAAGAGGTATAAATCCTGCAGTACATATTTATTATGATAATTTAATTAAGTTTCTGCTTAAAATTATTATTTTATGCTTTACAATTATTTTAGTTTACGTTATTTTCAAATTGAAGAATAAAATAATAAAGCTG
>DHUT01000083.1:9807-9979 GCA_002409285.1 Firmicutes bacterium UBA5227
GCAGGTGTACTAAGGGCAGGATACAAAGAGCGCAGGTATGATGTTAATGTGAGTGAATATATTAAGGAACGTGAAAATTCCAAGGCGGTTAAAATCATAATAGCATATTCTGCAGTCATAATCACAGGAATAACAGGTGTTATGTTTTTAACCGTAAAGTTTATCAATATCC
>DHUT01000083.1:10210-40777 GCA_002409285.1 Firmicutes bacterium UBA5227
TTTTTGTGATTTTATAGCATATTATTTAAACAGCGGTCTTACTGAGATGAGCCGGTTTATGCTTGAAATAGTTGCAGCTTATTTTGCTTTTATATTAATTGCGGCTGTTGTCTATATCGTTGGAAAATGTTACAACTTGACAAAAGGTGGTGAACTAACAATAACCCCAGATGTTGAACTATCTTCAACAGCAAATGATGCTACCATGTCTTTGAATCAATAAATTNNTCTGATAGCAGCTTAATGTCTCATCAACAGATGACTTTAAAAACAGAATTTGTTGTTAATATATTTTATCAGATAAATTAATATAGCGCAAGCACTTTTCGAACATTTGTTTGCGTGTGCCATTAGAAGCTATTCTTTTCAATTCACCTGGTTCGATTTTTAACGGGATAAAGTATAAAATAATATGTAAGAATACAATAACGATTAAAAAGCAATTGATACCTCTCTTAATTTTCCTCTCAATGCTATACCCTCCAAGGCATTTTGTATTCAACTTGTTATAAAGGAAGCTGTTGCCTTGACACGTTTTTGATGATAGTGTTTCATATGTTACCATGTCTTTGAATTAATAAAATTACTCACCAAGGTCTCGGCATCTTCAACTATTTGAGTGTCAAAGTCCATGAAGTGTAGCAGTTTGATGGCATTTCTGGTTTGTGAAGGACCCGGCTTCAACTTATAATCAAAATGAATTCCGTCATCTCTTATATATTCTCGGAAATGATAGTTGTCATACATGTCGCTTAAAATATGTGTAAGTTCGATATCGTGGGAGGCAGTTACACAAAGGCAATCAGTGGAGTAAAGATATTTCAGTACTGCTGCCGATGCTGCGATACGTTCTATTGTGTTTGTTCCTTTCAGTATTTCGTCTACAAAACAAATGCATTGAGTATTTTGCACCTTGTCAAGTATCCTTTTCAGGGATTTTATTTCTTTATATAATATATAAATATTTTAAATACAATACTATGCTTGTATGTAAAATTTAAAAGGGTTTAAAAAAGAGTTAATCAAAGCAGCATCCGTAATGTTATGAACACTGCTTATTGTTATTTGAAATTAACGTTTACTTAAGCTAACATATCTGCAATTTTCTTTTTAAGCTCTGCTGCGGATTGCTGCGGATTGTCAGACTTCATTATTGCTGAAACTACCGAAATGCCGGATATGGGGCTGTCTTTTAAGATATGCATGTTGTCTTTATTGAGTCCTCCTATTGCAACTACTGGAATTGGAACAGATTTGCATATTTCATTGAGTGTTGTAACCTCTGTTATCTGGGTTACAACCTTTGTTGTTGTGGGATATATTGCTCCAGCACCCAAGTAGTCAGCACCCTGTTTGTAAGCTTCAACAGCTTGCTCCACGGTCTTGGCGGATGCACCGACAATTTTATATTTTCCCATAAGCTCTCTTGCGTAATGTACCGGTATGTCGCTTTGACCCACATGCACTCCTGCCGCACCGGATGCCAGGGCAATATCAACCCTGTCATCTATTATTAAGGGAACATTGTATTTATCCGCCAGTTCCCTGACCTGTATGGCGAGCGCAAGCAGGTCTCTTCCAGAACGGTTCTTTTCCCTGAGCTGCAAGAGAGTGATTCCTCCTTTGCATGCTTTTTCTATTATATTGAGGAATTCCTCATTTGTCTTGCCGGTGCTGTCCGTTACCAAGTACAGCGTAGTATCAATTTTCATTTTCTTAGTTCCTCCAAACGTATGTATTTTGTTATTTGTTCATCCGTCAAATTATAAAGGCTGTCCAGAAGAGCTGTTCTGAAGCTTCCGGGTCCTTTTGTTTCCCTTGACAACTCGCCGCATATTCCAAAAGCTACAGCTGCTGACACAGCTCCGTCCTGTATATTTCCGGATGAAATGAAGCAGGCGGTCAGTACGTTGAGCATGCATCCGGTTCCTGTTATATTTGACATCATGTCGCAGCCGTTTTTAATTAAGAAGGTCGTGCCGCCGCTGCTGATAATATCCGTTTTTCCCGTTACCATGACAACAGACCCGGTTGATGAGGATAGCCTCTGTGCTGTCTCTATATTTTCTGATATAGTGGTCTCGGTTGTTTCATCTTCTTTTCCTGCGTCAATTCCAACCGGATGGGAGTCTATGCCGCACAGTGCCCTGATTTCAGAGATATTTCCCTTAATTACCGAAGGCTTATTTTCATGTATATATTTTTTTGCATAGTCTATCCTGAGCCTGCTGCATGCCACACCTACCACATCTATCACCGACGGAATATTGTTTAGTAAGGCGATTTTCCCTGAAAGCATCATGGATTTCATTCGTGCATCTGTTATATTGCCTAAATTTACCGCCAGAGCTTTTGACATTAAGGTTATTTCCTCAACCTCGTCAGGGTGCTCCGCCATTATGGGTCGTGCTCCCGCTGCCAGCACAATGTTGGCACAGTCGTTGATTGATATGGGATTTGTAATGCAATGTATCAACGGATGGATTGTATTAATTTGTGATTTTATTTTTAGTATGCGGTTTATCATAAATGTTTACTCCTAAGCTTGTTTGAAATTTTAACAGCATGCCGTTTCTGCTCAACGCTTTAAGTAAAAAATATGCTGCGGTTCCGCCCATAATGGTTGCGGTTATGAATGAAGGAACATAGAACAGCCAGGTAAGACCTGTACGGCCCATAATTAATGTCATTACCGGATATGAGGCAATGGCTCCGATTACCCCTGTTCCGAAAATTTCCCCAAGAACGGCGCATATAATTTTCCCGTTAGAAGTTCGGTAAAGTACACCGGAAAGAAATGCACCAAACACTGCTCCGGTTAAAGCAAGGGGTGGTATTCCCATGAACAGCATACGTATAAGACCTATCAGAGTGGCGCACAGGAGTGAATACCAGGGACCCAGAAGCACTGAGCATACAATGTTGATAAGGTGGGCAGTCGGACACATGCCTTCAATCCTGAGTATGGGTGAAATTACCACGCCTATGGCCACAAGCATGGAAAGAACCACTGTTCTGAATAATGATGAATTTCTTGTCATAATTAAACCTCTCTTTTCATATTTCTCTGAAATATTCATCTGAGGTTTAAGGTATGACAATAGCGACTTAAACCTGCAAATATTTCAGGCCGGTCGAAGCTCAATTGCTTCCTCTCAATCCGAAACACGGACTCCCATCGCTACTATGCTTTATGAACTAATGCCCAGGGCGCTCCCCCTTTGCACGTTATAACATCTTAAAGCGCATAAATTTTAGTGAGAAAAAAATATGAAATACCAAGAAGGCATTTCACATTAAATAAAATCAGTGTTATCCCTACGCTGGCATTATCCATACAGGTTATAAGGGTCGAAACTTTAGTTTCCTCTCAGCTGCAAGCTCCCCATGTTTATTTCTCAAACGTATTATATCACGCATTTTTTGTCTTGTCAAAAATTTTGACAAACAACTTTTATTGTAGTATAATCAAGAAAATCAGACTTTTCAGACTTTCTGGTCGCGTTGGGTTAGAAAGTTTTTTATATTAATGGAGGCCATTATGGAAGGAAAGAAAGTAATATTCAGCGGTATGCAGCCGTCAGGGTCATTGACATTGGGAAACTACCTTGGAGCACTTAAAAACTGGGTAAATCTCCAAAGTGAATATGACTGTTATTATTGTGTGGTTGATATGCATGCTATTACAGTACCGAAAGAACCTAAGGATTTGAGGAAGAATACACTGGAGGTTCTTGCAAATTATATAGCTGCCGGTATAGATCCTGAGCAGGTAACTTTGTTTATACAATCTCATGTATCGGCTCATGCGGAGCTTTCATGGGTATTAAATTGTTTTACCTATTTTGGTGAGTTGGGAAGGATGACACAGTTTAAGGATAAATCAAAAAAACTTGACAATAATTCCATACCTGCAGGCTTATTTACATATCCTGTTTTAATGGCGGCTGATATACTTTTATATCAGGCAGATTTAGTTCCCGTAGGGGAAGATCAAAGACAGCATCTTGAAATAACAAGGGATATTGCACAAAGGTTTAATAACAGGTTCAGTGAAACATTCAAGGTGCCCGATGCATTTATATCTAAAGACGGCGCAAAAATAATGAGCCTTCAGGACCCAACCGCCAAGATGTCAAAATCAGATTCAAATGAGAATGCGTTTATTGTACTGATGGACGATGCCGATACAATAAGAAGAAAGTTAAAACGCGCGGTGACTGATTCGGAAGGTGTGGTAAGGTACGATGACAACCAGCCGGGAGTAAAGAATTTAATAAACATTTATTCTAAAATAACCGAAAAAACCACAGATGAAATTGTGGCAGCCTATGAGGGAAAAGGGTATGCCGAATTTAAGGACGACGTTGCAGAAGTTATTATCAGCGAACTAAAACCAATTCAGGAAAAAATAGATTATTTGTTAAAAAACAAGGACTATTTAGAAAAAATTTATGTCGGCGGAGCTGAAAAAGCTGAAGCGGTGGCAAGAAAAACTCTGAGAAAAGTTTATAAAAAGGTAGGGTTTATTCCCAGATATTAAATATATATTTTAAATATATTGGAGGGCTTATGATAGTAATTAAAAATGGACTTATTAAAACAATGGCAGGCGAGGATATTGAAAACGGACAGATAATTATTGAAGAAGGCAAAATTAAGTCAGTGGGAAAGAACCTGAAAATACCTGAAGATGCACAAGTAATAGACGCAAGTGGTTTGATGGTTACACCGGGCTTTATTGATGGTCACTGCCATATTGGCATGTGGGAAGAAGGCATAGGCTTCGAAGGTGAAGACGGAAACGAAGATACAGAACCGATAACACCCCAGCTGAGAGCCATTGATGCAATAAATCCCATGGATCAAGGCTTTCAGGATGCAATAGAAGGAGGGGTTACAACCGCTGTAACCGGACCTGGAAGTGCAAATGTAATAGGAGGAACATTCCTTGCCATGAAGACACATGGCAGAAGAGTTGATGACATGGTTATCAAGAATCCTGTTGCCATGAAAATAGCCTTCGGTGAAAATCCGAAAAGAGTTTACGATGAACAGCATAAATCTCCTGTTACAAGGATGGCTATAGCCGCATTGCTTCGTGAAACATTATTTGAAGCAAAGCAGTATAAAGAGGACTTGGATGCGTCAAAAGATGATCCGGACAAAAAACCGGATTTTGATATGAAACTTGAGGCGCTGCTGCCGGTTATGAGAAAGGAAATCCCGCTTAAGGCTCATGCTCACAGAGCGGATGATATTTTTACTGCTCTTAGAATTGCAAAGGAATTTGATTTGGATATAACCCTTGATCATTGTACGGAAGGACATTTGATAGTAGAAGAATTGAAAGAGGCAAGTAAGCCGTGCCTGATCGGACCCACATTTGGATCCCGCACAAAGTATGAACTTAAAAACAAAAGCTTCGAAACTCCAAGGGTATTACATGAAGCAGGAATAAAATTTGCAATAATAACCGATTCTAATGTTATACCAATTCAGCATATACCCATGTGTGCAGGCATGGCAGTAAAGGCAGGATTGCCTGAAGAAGAGGCATGGAAGGCAATTACAATTAATCCTGCTGAAATTGCCGGTATTTCTGACAGAGTAGGGAGCATTGAGACCGGCAAGGATGCCGATATAGCAATATTTAAGGGAAATCCACTTTTGGATGTAGATTATGAAACTGTAATGACGCTTATTGACGGAAAAGTTGTATACAGGAACGATAAGGTTGCTTTGCAATAGCTTATACGCAGATGAAAATTTATAGGACAATAAGGGGACGCTTAAAGCGTTCCTTTATGTTTAATAAACATAAACTTTTTAAGAGTTTTTGCAAAAAAAACTTGCAATATATACTTAGAAAGAATAAACTAATCTGTGGAAAAATAGAGGAAGGTATGTATGAAGAATAAAATAATTAATATAGCAGTAATAGCCCACGTTGATGCAGGAAAATCCACACTGGTAGATGCTTTTTTGCAGCAAAGCGGGGTATTCAGAGAAAATCAGGAATTAGTAAATCAGGTAATGGATTCAAATGCAATAGAGCGCGAAAGAGGAATCACAATATATTCAAAAAACTGCTCTGTAATGCATAATGACGTTAAGATAAACATTGTGGATACTCCCGGTCATGCAGATTTTTCGTCGGAGGTTGAGCGAATCATGAAGACCGTTGATACGGTTATTTTACTGGTAGATTCCATTGAAGGACCAATGCCTCAAACAAGATTTGTTTTGCAGAAGTCTCTTGAAATCGGGTTAAAACCAATTCTTCTTATCAATAAAATAGATAAGAACAACCATAGGGCAGAGGAAGTTGTTGACATGGTATTTGATTTGTTCGTTGAGCTAAACGCAAATGATGAACAGTTGGATTTTCCTATCTTGTATGGAATTGCAAGGCAGGGTATTGTTCAGTATGAATTGGATCAGCCAAGCGACAACATAGAACCGCTGTTTGAAACAATCATTACTCATGTTCAGCCATATCCCGACAGAGATGATGAAGATTTGCAGATGCAGATATCGTCCCTTGCATATGATGATTATATAGGAAGGCTGGGAATAGGAAGAGTTACAGCAGGGACTATCAGGGAAGGTCAGACTGTCTCCATTGCCAAACATGATGGCACAGTGGAAAAGCAAAAAATATCAAGCATATTTGTATACCAGGGACTTAGCAGAATCAGCGTAAAGGAAGCTTACAGTGGTGATATTGTGGTTGTTTCCGGAATTCCAAACATTTCCATAGGTGACACGATCTGTTCGGAGAATAAGGTAAATCCTATGGAAACAATTAAGATAGAAGAACCTACCTTGTCAATGAACTTCTTAATCAATACATCTCCATTTGTGGGAATGTCAGGGAAGTATGTAACTACAAGACACCTTAAGGCAAGACTTGAAAAGGAGCTTGAGGTTAATGTGGGATTAAAGGTTGAGCCTCTGGAAGATGCGATGGACGGCTACAAGGTATCGGGCAGAGGAGAGCTACACCTTTCAATACTTCTTGAAAATATGAGAAGAGAAGGCTATGAAGTTTCGGTTTCAAGACCGGAGGTTATTTTGAAAAAGATAGACGGAGTTACCATGGAGCCTATTGAACGAGTATTTATAAATGTCCCGGAAATATATTCAGGCTCAGTGATTTCAAAGCTGAATGTTCGAAAAGGTGTTATGTCTTCCATGACTCCTGACGGAAACTATGTAAAAATAGAATACATGGTACCGACAAGAGGACTTCTGGGATATCGTACCGAGTTGATTAATGATACCAGAGGCGAAGGAACCATGGTCAGAAGTTTTGATCACTATGAAAAATATAAGGGAGAGATACCTCAAAGAACTAATGGTGTGCTGATTTCCAACGATGAGGGAGAGGCAATTGCATACTCCTTGAACAACCTTGAAAGCAGAGGGACATTGTTTATAAATCCCGGTGAAAAGGTATATGAAGGAATGATTATAGGTATGTGTGCCAGAGGAGAAGACATAACGGTAAACCCTTGCAAGGCAAAAAAGCAGTCCAATACCAGGTCTTCTTCAGCAGATGATGCAATTAAACTGACTCCTCCGCGCATCATGACATTGGAATCTGCTCTGGAGTTTATAAATGATGACGAGCTGGTAGAAGTAACGCCGGACAACATCAGGTTAAGGAAAAGATATCTTACCGAAATGGAAAGAAGAAAACAGGCAAACAGACTGAAAACACAATAGACGAACAATAAATAAAAAGGGCGCTCGCCCTTTTTGTTTATATATGTTTACCTATCGTTTATCAATTGTTACTGGTATCTAAGGTTCTCTTCTTTCAGATTCAGCAGCACTTCATTATGGAATTTAGCTGCTTCATATTTTGCCATGGACAGGTTCATGTCCAGGTAGTTTCCGCAGGAGCCGGCATCCGCACCCGGTACCTCACCCTCGTAATTCATGATGAAAGTAAACATTTCCCTCATAATATCAACAATATCTTCAGACTTTAAGTCACCCTTAAATATTACATAAAAGCCTGTTCTGCATCCCATGGGACCAAAATATACTGTAAGGCTGTCATATACAGGATGATTTCTTAAAAATGTTGCTCCGAGGTGTTCAATTGTGTGCATTTCCGCTGTATTTATTACAGGTTCCCTGTTTGGCTCTTTCATTCTAATGTCAAATGTGGTAACAGTATCTTCGCCCACAGAATCTTTTCTTGAAACATAAATTCCACGCTTTAAATTTAAATGATTTACTTGAAAACTTTCTATTTTTTTCATAATAACCTCCTCTTGAAAGAATTATATATATTAACTTAAACACTGACAGGACAGATGAAACGTCCCTGTGTTCCGCCTGTGTTCCCATTTTACATTAAATTCGGGGGAAAGTAAACTGAAGATTGAAGAAAGTATGTTTTTATGCTATACTAACTGTATGGGAGGTGCGGAATGAAGGCTAAAGAATATTTATCTATAATGCAAAATATTTTGCAGCATATAGATGAAGGTGTACATGTTTTAGATAAAAACGGCAATACGATTATATACAACGAAGCCATGTCCAAGCTTGAGAAAATGGAATCAAAGGATGTGATTAAAAAGCCCTTTGGAGAAGTTTTCAAAAATTTGAACAGTGAAAACAGTACACTGCTCAAAGCCCTTAAATTTCGTGAAGCCACAATTAATTTGAAGCAGGACTATTTAAATAAGGATGGGAAGGAAATAACTACAATTAATACTACACTGCCAATAATAATAAATGATGAAGTTATAGCAGTAGTTGAGGTTGCTAAAAATATTACCCAGATGACTGAAATGTCTCATACAATACTGAAGCTTCAAAATGAAATTGGCAAACCTGAAACGACCAAATCAAAAAAAATTAAAAAATATTATTTTAATAATATCGTAGGCAGCAGCGGTAATTTTACAGAGGTTATTGACAGAGCAAAAAAAGCTTCCAAAAATTCAGCGTCTGTTTTTATTTTTGGGGAAACAGGAACAGGTAAGGAGCTTATTGCACAGAGCATACATTACGAAGGTCCAAGAAAAGATAAGCCATTTATAGCCCAAAACTGTGCGGCACTTCCGGAATCGCTGCTTGAAGGACTGCTGTTTGGAACCTCTAAAGGAGGATTTACAGGAGCTGTGGACAGAGCGGGGCTTTTTGAACAGGCAAATGGCGGAACACTTTTGCTGGATGAAATAAATTCAATGCCATATGAACTGCAGGCGAAGCTTTTGAGAGTACTTCAGGAAAATTACATCAGACGTGTAGGCGGAACAAGTGACATTCCAATAGATGTAAGGATAATTTCTACCAGCAACGAATCTCCTGATGTAATTTTAAAAGAGGGTAAAATCAGAAAAGACCTTTACTACAGGTTAAATGTAATCCAATTGAATGTGCCGCCTCTTCGTTACAGAAGAGATGATATATTGATGCTTGCAAATATGTTCATACATAAATATAATGATAGGTTTAACAAGGAAGTACTTTCCATGTCTAAGGACGTACAGGATAGCCTGTTAAAATACGATTACCCCGGAAATGTCAGAGAGCTTGAGAACATTATTATGTCCGCTATAAGCATGGCAGATGATGATGAAATAATACTAAATAATAACCACTTTACATCTCTTGATTCTGACAGAGAACACATTAACATTCAGCATCAAATGGGAACTGCCGGTATTGATGAATACTTAGAGGGTTTAGAGGAGCGCATAATCAAAAAAACCCTGGAGAATTACAATTATAATATAACAAGGTCGGCAGAAGCGTTGAAAATTAAACGCCAGACTTTGCAGCACAAAATAAAGAAATATAATATTAGGTGCTGACAGTATGTTACTGAAAATTATTAAAAATAGCAAGATAATTTGCATTAAATGCAAGATATTTTGCTATTTTCTACGTTTTTCTATAAAAATGGTATTTCGCATAAATTGAAAAATTATTGAAAGTATAAACTTGACGCTGAAATGCTAAGTTTTATCGGCTGTTACATTTATTTTTAATTTTTTTTTATAAATTTGGCACAATTATTGCTTATAATATTTGTATAACGTTAACCCATAAATAAATAAACAATCAGATTAGGAGGATATAAGATGCAAAACGTAAAAGTGATTATTTGGGGTCTTGGAGCCATGGGCTCAGGAATGGCCAAAATGCTGTTAAATAAAAAAGGTGTTGATATTGTTGGTGCCGTAGGAAGAGGAGCAAAAATCGGAAAAAGCATGTACGAAATCATCGGTGTGGAAAGAGGAGACAGACCGGAAATATTAATAGGTTCTTCTGAGGATGTAATTAAGGAAAAATCAGCTGATGTAGTTTTATGCTGTACAGATTCCTACACAAAAGTTGCCTTTGACAGATTAAAATTTGTTTTAGAGAAAAAAATAAATGTAATTTCCAGTGCGGAAGAAATGTCTTACCCAAAGGCTCAATCCCCTGAGCTGGCAAAGCAACTGGATGAAATAGCAAAAGCTAATGGCGTTTCAATATTGGGAACAGGTATTAACCCGGGGCTGATAATGGACTTGTTGGTTGTTATAATGACAGGATGCTGTGAATCAGTTGACCATATTGTTTCAAGAAGAGTTAACAGCCTGTCTCCATTTGGACCTACAGTTATGCAGGAACAGGGAATAGGTATTACGGTTGATGAGTTCAAAAAAGGCGTTGAAACAGGACACCTGGCAGGGCACGTAGGATTCCAGGAGTCAATAAATATGATAGCTGACGCAATCGGCTGGAAGGTTGATAAGGTTACAACATCAATGGATCCTATAGTTACAGATGTCGACAGAAAATCTCCCTATGGATTTGCTGCTGCCGGTAATGTAGCAGGTGTTGCCATGAAAGGCTATGGATATATTGATGGTGAATTAAAAATAGAAATGGATCACCCTCAGCAAATAGAGCCTGAGCAGGTTGGTGTACAAACAGGCGACTATGTTATTATTAAAGGAACGCCAAACATTAACATGGTCAACTCACCGGAAGTTCCCGGCGGAATAGGAACTATAGCCATGTGTGTAAATATGATTCCTCAGATTATTAATGCAAAACCAGGATTAAGAAGCATGATAGATTTGCCGGTTCCAAGAGCAATAATGGGAGATATGAGAGAATTAATAGACCAAGAGTGCAAAATAGTAAAGTAAGGAGTATAAAAATGATTAAAAAAGGTGAATGGGTATTGATACACAGAAATGTATTGGAACCATCGCAAAGAGCACCACAGGTTCCTGACGATACAAAAAAAGTTCCTTTGGAGATGTGGGTAAAAGGATATCTGCAGGAAGATGCCGATATTGGTGATGAAGTAACAGTAGTAACAAGAACTAAGCGTATAGAAAAAGGTACATTGCTGGAAGCAAATCCATATTACAAACATGATTTTGGAAAATTTGTTCCTGAGCTGCTAAAAATAAGCGAACAAGTGAGAGACATAGTGTTTGGAGGTGACAGCAATGAGTAAAGACATGAGCTATGCAGGAGTAATGGCAAGAAAGCCTGAGATAATGAAACAGGCTGCAGGGTTGGATTTTTCCATATTTGAAAGCGGTTCAATAGCTTTTGATTACGAGAGAATGATGAGAGAAGCAGGGTTTTCCATGGAAGAAATCCAGAAAATTCAGTTGGAACACGGTGTAGGGAACACACCTGTTCTCGAGCTTAGAAACCTGACTTCATTGGCAAGAAAACTGGCACCTGCAGGAAAGGGAGCAAGAATCTTCATAAAGGATGAAGCAGCTAACGCATCCGGAAGCTTTAAGGCAAGAAGGGCGTCAACAGCAGTGTATCAGGCATACAAGCTGGGATATAAGGGGGTTGTCAGTGCCACAAGCGGAAACTACGGAGCTGCGGTAGCATCGCAGGCAGCTATGTACGGTTTGAAGTGTATAGTAGTTCAGGAATGCTATGATTCCAGAGGAGTAGGGCAGCCTGAGATAATAGAAAAAGCAAGAAAATGTGAAGCTTTAGGAGCAGAAGTGGTTCAGCTTACAGTAGGACCAGAGCTGTTTTATTCATTCCTTACAATATTGGAGGAAACAGGATATTTCAATGCATCACTGTATACACCATTTGCCATAGCCGGAATAGAATCTCTTGGATATGAAATAGCAATGCAGTTCAGAGAAAGATACGGCAAGGATCCTGATGTTGTAATGTGCACAAATGCAGGAGGAGGAAATCTTACCGGAACGGCAAGAGGGCTGCAAAAAGCAGGAGCGGATTCAAAAATAGTTGCCGCCAGCGTTGACTTATCGGGACTGCATATGGCATCAGACACGCAATTCAACAGAAAATCATTTACAACGGGACATACGGGATTTGGAATGCCCTACACCACATGGCCCGACAGGTCAGACGTACCACGTTCTGCCGCAAGACCTTTGAGATACATGGACAGGTACTTGACAATACATCAGGGAGAAGTGTTCTACATAACAGAGTCACTGGCAAGCCTTGAAGGTTTGGAGAAAGGACCCGCAGGGAATACGGCGCTTACCGCTGCGTTCTCAATGGCACAGGAAATGGATCAGGATCAGATGATTGTGGTGCAGGAAACGGAATATACAGGAGCAGGAAAGCATATACAGCCTCAGCTTTCGTTTGCCAGGTCTAATGGAATAGAAGTTAAATTTGGAGACCCTAAGGATGAAGTTCCCGGAAAGAACATAATCCTTCCGTCACATCCTTCATTAATAAAGGCACAGGATGCAGATTTGAACCATATGCGAAAGTCATTAATTAAAAATGCTTTGGAAAACTACAATGTTAAACCAACGGATGCAGATTTGGAATTTCTGGCTGAGGAAACAAAGACAGATGTCGAATATGTAAAAAGTGTTATAGCATCATTATAAAATAATAGAGTTAGCCTTGTCATCCTGAATGCGCAGTGTGAAAAATCTACATGACAGGCGTGAATAAAAATATCAAGACTGCATTAAGGCGTATTTAACATCTATATGTAAATACGCCTTAGCAAATTATTACAGGAGGAGCACGAAGATGAAAAGAGCCGATGATTTTGAACAAAGAAGAGCTCATTTGGCAAATCTTTCGGATGAAGAATTATATGATAGATTTTGGAATTTAGCAGAAGAGATAGTAGACCCTCTGTTAGAATTGGGAAGAAAGAACACAACTCCGTCAGTTGAAAGAAGTGTCTTGTTAAGAATGGGATTTTCAAGCCTTGAGGTTAAACCTATAGTAGAAGGTGTTATGAATAAGGGGCTGATGGGCAAGGGTGCAGGAAACGTTGTTTGGAGATTATCTGAAAAGCTTGGATGCACAGTGCGGGAAGCCGGGCTTGAACTTGCTGCCGGAAGACACTGGGATGACGTTGACGCATTATTTTAAGGAGGGCATATATGAAACTTGATCCTAACAAAAAGATTGATATAAAAGAACTATTGGAAGACCTTGATAAATATGAACCCAGAAGACGCGGATGGCACTGGAGAGAAGGGCAGAATGAGAAAAGAACCGTAGGAGATTTCGAATATCACGAAACATCCGAGGGTTTGAAAAATTCCGTTCCGCTGCCGGGCAGCAGGGGATTTGGGTACATTGATCCACAGCCGGATTGCGTTATAACAACAGAAATTGCATCAGGAAGATTTGAAGACGATATAAGAAGAATGCGCATGGCTGCATGGCATGGAGCCGATCACATTATGGTTATCAGGACTGCGGGACAGTCGCACATAGATTCATTGCTGGAAGGAACTAACCAGGGTATAGGCGGTATCATGGTAACAAGAAAACAAGTAAGAGCCAGCAGGAAGGCTTGTGATTTAATTGAAGACGAAGTAGGACGTCCGATTAATTTTCACTCATATATTTCCGGTGTTGCGGGTCCGGACATCGCTGTAATGTTCGCCGAAGAAGGTGTAAACGGCGCCCACCAAGATCCCCAGTACAATGTATTATACAGAAATGTCAACATGGTAAGAAGCTTTGTGGATGCCTGCGAAGCCAAGAAGATAATGGCATGGGCCGATATGCTTCAGATAGACGGAGCTCACAATGCCAATGCCACAGCAATGAAAGCATGGAAGGTTATGCCCGAATTAATGGTTCAGCATGCCATTAACTCTGTGTTTTCAAGAAAAGTTGGCATCAAACCTGAAAACATTGCATTGTCAACAGTACCTCCCACGGCTCCGCCTGCACCTTGCATGAGGTTAGACCTTCCTTATGCGGTTGCTCTGCGTGATTTGTTCAGGGATTACAAGATGAGGGCTCAGCAAAATACAAAGTATATGGAATCAGATACTCGTGAAGCGGCTGTTACTCACACCATGAACATGATGATTTCAAGGCTGACAAGCGCAGATATCCAATCTACAATAACTCCGGATGAAGGAAGAAATGTTCCGTGGCATTATAATAACATTGCAGGAGTTATGACAGCCAAGCAGGCTCTTACGGGCATGGACGGCCTAAGAGAAATGGTTAAGCTGGACAGGGAAGGACCGTTAGGCGATGATGTCAGAGAGCTTAAAGAGCGTGCTGTATTGTTCATGGAAGAAATTCTTGAGGTTGGCGGCTACTTTAAGGCTGTAGAACAGGGCTTCTTTGTAGACAGCGGCAAGTATCCTGAAAGAAATGGTGACGGCATTGCAAGAGAAATAGAGGGCGGAATCGGATACGGTTTTGTATATGAAAGAGATGAAGATTATTTTGCCCCCGTATCCGTTCATTACGGGTATAACAATGTGCCGAAACAATTTACAAAAGCCAGTGATGCCATAGGAGGAGATACTTTCGAAGACCGTTCAAAGATTATTTATATTGATGAACTGGACGAAAACGACAATGTTAATGTAAGACTTGAGGAAACAGAAAAATATTATGACACTAACCTAATAAAACCTGAAGTGGAATGGAGAGCAGACGGAACAGTACTTATGTCAATATTTCTTCCATTAGATGAAAGAACGGCAGAATTTGCCGCAATTAAATGCGGTGAAAAAATGGGTCTTGAAGATGTGACCGTCGTGCATAAACAGGTTATGCATCCATCCGAAGGAACCTACTGCGAGGTTAAAGGAAAGGTAAACTTTGACATTGACATAAATGAGCTGATAATTCCTGAAAAACCGGAAGTATTGTCAGAAGCAGAAATCAGAGAAGATATACAAAATAAACCTATGTTTGTAGTTGCAGCAACAGTCGGGGAAGATGAACACTCCGTAGGATTAAAGGAAACTCTGGATATTAAGCACGGTGGTATCGAAGGCTTCGGCATTAAGTATGAATATCTCGGAACATCATGCCCTGTTGAAAAATTAGTTGATGCCGCAATTGAAACTAATGCGGATGCTATTTTGTTAAGTACCATTATAACTCATGACGATGTACATGTTAAGAATATGAAAAAAATTAACGATTTATGCGTAGAGAAAGGTATAAGAGACAAAGTAATGATTATCTGCGGAGGAACGCAGGTTACAAATGAGATAGCTGTGGAAGCCGGACTTGATGCAGGATTTGGAAGAGGAAGCCACGGAATTGATGTTGCAAGCTTTTTAGTAAAACACAGAAGGGAAATGAAATTAATTGAAGGTTGATGTACTGGTAGCTGAAATAGGCAGCACCACTACAGTAGTTAATGCATTCAATGGAATTGGCACCGATAACCCTGCCTTTGCCGGGCAGGGTCAGGCGCCTACAACCGTTTTAGAAGGTGATGTAACAGTCGGACTTAAGGGCGCTATTGATTCCTTATCAAAAAACCTGCAAGCGGATGAAATAACATGGGATGATATGTTGGCTACCAGCAGTGCTGCAGGCGGATTAAAGATGACTGTCCATGGTCTTGTTTATGATATGACGGTCAGAGCAGCAAAAGAAGCTGCATTAGGAGCCGGAGGAATTATAAAGATGATTACCTCAGGCAAAATAAGAAGAACAGATTTGAAAAAAATACAGGAAATTAAACCTAACATAATTCTTGTTGCCGGCGGTGTAGATTACGGTGAAAGAGATACAGCACTTTACAATCTGGAAATGATCCTTTCGATGGGGTTAAATATTCCGGTTATTTATGCGGGAAATATTGAAAACCAGGAAGAAGTGCGTCTCATGTGCGAAGAGGCGGGAAATCAGGTATACATTGTTGAAAATGTATATCCCAAAATAGATACTCTTGTGGTTGAACCTACGAGAAAAATTATTCAGGATGCCTTTGAAGAACATATAATTCATGCACCGGGCATGAGCAAGGTCAGAGAGCTTGTCAAGGGTCCTATTATTCCCACGCCGGGTGCCGTTATGGAGGCGGCTAAGGTTTTAAAAGAGGAAATAGGAGATCTGGTTGTATTTGACGTGGGCGGAGCAACAACTGATGTTCATTCGGTAACAAAGGGCTCCGAAGAGGTTAGTTCAATATTAATCAGTCCTGAACCGGAAGCAAAAAGAACTGTGGAAGGAGATTTGGGAGTTTACGTTAATGTAAATCATGTTGTTGAAAAGATAGGAATGGATAATCTGAGAAATGAATTTCCGGATGTAGAGGAACTCCTTGCGGATTACAAGCCCATACCTGAAACAGAAAGAGAAAAGCAATTTGTGGAACGACTTACTCAGGAGGCTGTTTTAGCGTCATTGGAAAGACATACAGGTCGGTTAAGGTATTTTTATACTGCGTCAGGCAAGAAGACCGTGGCAGAAGGAAAAGACCTTACTGCAATAAAATATATTGTGGGAACAGGCGGTGCTCTTACAAGGCTTCCCCAAAAAAAAGAAATACTCGAAAAAGTAAAATGCCATGGCAGGGAGCAGGAACTGTATCCTACAAAAATAGCAACAGTGCTGATTGACGAAGACTATATTTTATCTTCACTGGGAGTATTGTCAAAAAGCTATCCGGAAGACGCTCTTAAATTAATGAAAAAAAGCTTAGGAGTAGGTGAATAATATGTATCCCAGACTGGTGATTGATTTAAAAAAAGTTAAGAATAACCTGGATAAAATAACGGAAATGGTAAAGGGCTCGGGATGTTCCCTTATGATAGTCACAAAGGGCTACTGTGCGGATATGGAAATTTACAAACTGCTTGAGGAATCAGGAATTGATTATCTGGCTGATTCAAGAATTCAGAATTTGAAGAAATATAAAGGATCAAAAAAAGAAAGAGTTCTTTTAAGACTTCCTATGATGTCCGAGGCAGAAGAAGTTGTTGCCAATGCCGATTTGTCATTAAATTCAGAAATTGAAACAATCAGGAAGCTGAATGAAGCTGCAATAAATCAGAATAAGAAGCATAAAATACTTCTTATGATCGATTTGGGAGATTTAAGAGAGGGAATTTTCTTTAAGGACGAAGATGAAATTTATCATGCTGTTGAAGAGATACTTAAGCTTTCAAATATTGAACTATATGGATTAGGTGTGAATTTGACATGCTACGGTGCTGTGATACCTAAGAGGGATAATCTTTCATTATTAGTTGAAATAGCTGCAAAAATAGAAAAAAGGTTCAACATTAAATTACAAATGTTATCGGGAGGAAACTCGAGCTCGGTTTATCTGATAGGTAGGGGAGAGCTTCCGGACGGAATTAACAATCTTAGAGTTGGCGAGGCATTTTTACTTGGAGATGAAACTGCTTACAGTCAAATGCTTGAGGGATTCTGCGACGATGCGTTCATATTGGAAGCTGAAATAATCGAATTAAAGGAAAAACAATCAGTTCCTTTGGGAGAAACAGGAGTTGATGCTTTTGGCAACAGACCTGTTTACGAAGATTTAGGAGTAATAAAAAGAGCCATAATAGCAGCAGGAAGACAGGATGTGGATCCTGACGCACTGCATCCTATAGACTCTGAAATATCCATATTGGGAGCAAGTTCTGACCACTTGATTTTAAATGTAAGCAATACCGGAACGAATTACAAGGTTGGAGACATTATAAAATTCAAATTTGGCTATTCAAGCCTGCTAAGGGCCACAACAAGCCCATATGTGGAAAAAGTATATATAAACTAAACCAAACATAAAAGAAGCCCTTTGGCTTCTTTTATACTTCTTCAATTGATTTAACTATACTGTGAGTAATTGGTTTCCATTCAATTTTTTTAAATAATGCAACAATTGAAATAGGAATATAAGTAAAGATGAATATGGGGAATGTAAACATATACTTAATTTTCTTCCATGTGGTTGATTTAATTTTCTTCCACTCTGTAACAGTAGTAACCATACCTAATAAAAACAATATTATATAAGAGTTAATCGCAGGCATTAGTATTGCTGCAGAAGCCTCCCGAATTATTTCCGGATATACATCTATGTTAATTAAACCCACTGTTAAAAATACAATATTTACACTTACGCTCAGCAGTGATAGGAACAATGCAGGGCAAATAGTTACAAACATGTCATAACAGCAAAAACTTTTTTTAGTAAAGATACTTTTGACCAAATCCTTGCCATACTTGGCGAAAACCTGGTAAAATCCCTTAGCCCAGCGAAGCCTTTGATTCCAAGATTGTGAAAACAGGTATGGCTGTTCGTCATATAATACCGCTTTGCCGCAGTATCCTATCTTTTCACCCTGTATTGCGTTGTCAACTGAAAATTCAATGTCTTCTGTTAACAAGTGGTGTTTCCATCCGTTATTTTTCCTGATTATTTTATCGCTGACCAAAAATCCCGTTCCTGAAATAGCGCAACCTGTATTTAACATCATTCTGGAATTGTTCAGGTACTTTGCTTCCCTTAAGAACCATAAGGAATAACCTGCAGACAGCCAGTTTGTATCATAATTTTTTGAATTCCTATAGCTTGTTACCACTTTATATCCGTTATCAAATACTTTGTTCATTTCTGCTATGTAATTTTCATCCAGCAAATTATCTGCATCAAATACAAAGTATCCTTCATAATCGGAAGAGAAGTTCATTATTCTTTTAAAGGCATAATCCAAAGCATACCCCTTGCCTACATATTGCCTGTTGAATCTTTCAAAAACAGTTGCTCCTGCTTCTCTTGCCACTTCTGCGGTATTATCCGTGCAATTATCAGCTACTACATAAATGTCTACAAGCGAAGAAGGATATTTTTGCTTTTTAATGCTTTTTATCAATTGACTGATTACAGCACTTTCATTTCTTGCGGCAATTACTACAGCATATTTGTGATCTTTTACGGCAATGAAGTCTTTATTTTTTTTAAATAATCCTACCAGTACATAGTAAAACTGATAGAAATAAAATCCCGTAAACAATATTAATATTACTAAATTGAATATGTTAATAAACGATAACAATTGTATTACCTCCATCTTTAATCTTTGACGTTTTTATCTACTCTTCTACTTGGTCAGTATAGCATTTCTTCCAGTTAATTCAATTAAGAATTTCTTAACATTCGTTTAATTTTCAAGGAAAACGCTCAATCTAAGCTGCCGGTGAAGGTAAAGTTATTATTCCTTATTTACATATTTTTATACTTTTTAAAACCGAGATTCTTCTTTATCGGCGAATGACTGTGAATAGTAATATGCCGACAGTACACACAACATGAAAAATCATAAAATCGATTGACTATTTTGAGTGTATATATTATACTGTTAATATATCATAATTAATTGGGAGTGATTTACAATAATGGACGATGACGGTATAAGTCGGGTCGCAATATTTATTTTTCTGTTATTGCTGTCTGCGTTTCTTTCAGCGGCAGAAACAGCATTTGTCAGAATTAACAGAATAAGAATGAAAAATTTAGCTTATTCAAACGATAAAAAGGTAGAGTCAGTTTTGAATTTAGTAAATAATTATGACATACTGATGTCAACGATTATAATTTTAAAAAGCATTGCCAATATTACTGCAACATCATTAGGAGTATATGAATTTTCCGGATATTTTAATAATTACGGAACAGTTTTTGCGACAATCATAACAGTTTTGCTGATTTTGCTTCTGGGAGAGCTGCTGCCAAGAGGATTGGTTAAACTGGCACCTGAAAAATTTTCTATGTTTGCATCCCCGGTGCTGAAAGCTTTGATTTCTATCTGTACACCGGTAAATTTCATTCTTTCTTCAATAAAAAAAGCATTTAGCAGGATATTTAAGGCTGAAATACAACCTTCAATAACAGAGGATGAATTTAGAACAATGATTGATGAGGTAGAAAACGAAGGCGTAATAAATAAAAATGAAAGCGATTTAATACGGTCCGCAATAGAATTTAGCGAAACCGTGGTTGAAGATATCTATACTCCGAGAACTGATATTGTAGGTATAGAAGAAAATGAAGGATTAGACGAAATAAAAGAAAAATTCATTATCAGCGGTTATTCAAGGCTTCCTGTATTTAGCGGGGATATGGATAACATAGTTGGAGTTCTCCATGAGAAGGATTTTTATCAGGCTTTAAACCGGAAGGAAAAGGATATTAAAAAACTTGTTGCTAAGATATTATTTGTAACAACTAACAAAAAAATATCTGAGCTTTTAAAAGAACTTCAGCTTTCAAAGGCTCATATGGCAGTAGTAATAGACGAATACGGAGGCACGGAAGGGCTTGTAACAATGGAAGACATCATAGAAGAGCTTGTGGGCGAAATATGGGATGAACATGATGAGGTAATCGAGTGGTTTAAAAAGACCGGAGAAGATAAATTCTTGATTTCCTGCAATGCAGATTTGGATGATATGTTTGAACTGTTTGGGTTGGAACCTGATGAAGAAATGGATGTTACAACAGTAAATGGTTTTATTACAATGCTCTTTGAGGGAATACCCGAAGTCGGAGGAAGGCTTGTTTACAAGGACATAGACATTACCGTAACTAAGGCGGAAGCTAAAAGAGTCCTGGAAATACAGGCGGAGAAAATTAAGAAAGACGCAGCAATTACAATGTAATAAATGTAATATAAGATATATTTTTATAAAACAAACATATTATTTAATAATATGTTTGTTTTACTGTGTGGCAAAAGCAGATTACATATGTGGACTGTCAACGAAAGGATTTGTTATGAGAACAATATGGATTATTTTAATAGGGCTCGGACTTATTTTTTCATTTATAAACGGCAAGCCTGAAACAGTTACAAATGTTTTATTTTTTGAATTGCAAAAATCCGTTGAACTGATATTAAGCCTACTTCCTGTAATGGCTTTTTGGACCGGCTTAATGACTGTGGTTGAAAAGTCGGGTATATTAAATAAATTGTCCGATATACTCAAACCAATGGTCAGGTTTCTTTTTAAAGAAGTTCAGAACAACACGAAAGCTATAAATGCAATCATTATGACCATTGCAGCCAATATGCTTGGCATTGGCAATTCTGCAACTGCATTTGGTATAAAGGCAATGCGAGAAATGCAGCTTGCCAATAAAGATAAAAATACGGCAAGTAACGCAATGTGTATGTTCCTGATAATTAATGTATCCTCAATCCAGCTTATTCCTATAAATATTATAAAATTAAGAGCTGATGCCGGAGCATTGGCACCTGGGGATATAATGCTGCCTACCATTGCAGCCACAACATTTTCAACAGCCGTGGCAATATTGTTTGCAAAATATTATGAAGGGAGAGAAGACCGTTGAGTATGTCGGATATAATATTGCCGGTGGTTATCGGTGCTATATTGTTCTATGGAATATATAAAAAGGTGGATGTGTACGGTGTGTTTGTTGAAGGAGCTATGGAAGGGGCAAAGTCAGCCATTAACATATTCCCATACATTTTAGCGGTTATATTTGCGATTAATTTATTCATTCAGTCTGGGGCGGAAAATTTTATAGTAAGTCTTCTGGCACCAGTTACATCACTAATCGGGTTTCCGACGGAGCTGTTATCGCTGTCAATAGTTAAGCCGTTGTCGGGGGGAGGATCTCTTGGTGTATTTCAATCCATATTAGACGGTTACGGACCGGACTCTTATATAGGAAGAAGTGCTTCAATATTGATGGGTTCGTCAGAAACAATCTTTTATACTACCGCAGTTTATTTTGGAGCGGTTGGAATAAAAAATGCCAGGCATACGGTAAAAGTAGGATTAATTGCACATTGTGCATCAATTTTTGCTTCACTGCTGGCAGGCAGATTCATGTTCTGATTATAATTAAGCGTTTAAACATTACTGTCATTCGCAGGGGACTCCTTTGAAGTCTCTTTTTTCCCCGATTCCTGCCATGCGGCAAAAACACCAATAAGTAAAAATACATCACCAAAACTTATTGTTTTAGGATAGGGATAGGGCGGAGGCAGGGTAATTATATCACACAGTATTTTAAACCTTGTTTCCTCAGTTAAAAGAGAGTGAACCAAATCCTGACCTGTTTGCAGATAAATTCTTTTAGTCTCTGCATTTGAAACTATTTCTGCAACAAAAACCGGCATTTTAAAGTCATTTGAAATAATGGCAATAAAATTCATCAAAGTTCCTATAAAAAGAAGCTTCATAAAGGTTTTATTGAAATTTAAAAGTGTGACGGCGAGTATTGCAAGATATATCAGCCAATGGAACGAAAGGGTCTCAAACAAGCCGCCTCCGCTGAAATTTTTATAAACAAATTCAGCGGCAAGTTCAACTGCTGCGGCTATTATCAATATTTGATAACCTTTAATTTCAAATGCTTTATTTATTGCATTAAGTTTTTTGCCCCTTATTAGCAAGGCAAATATTGAAATTACAGAAAAAAATATTATTTCCGGAATCATGATCCACCTATTCTGATAAAATAATAAATGCCTTTCTTAAAGCTGCTATTGCGTCATCGACGATGTCAGGATTAAATTGAGTGCCTGCATTAATCTTTATTTCGTTTAACGCATCTTCCATATTCAATGCATCTCTGTAAGGCCTGTCTGTTGTCATGGCATCAAAGGAATCGGCAATTATCAATATGGATGTTTCCAACGGTATACTTCCATTGCTTAGCCCATCCGGGTAGCCTTTACCGTCATACCTTTCATGGTGATGCCTTATTATGTCTGCTATATTAGTCAAATAGCTTAAATCGGCAATAATGTTTGCTCCTATTTCAGGATGAGATTTTATTGTTTCTAATTCTTCATTTTCCAACTTTCCGCTTTTATGCAGTATATTTTTATCAATTCCTATTTTTCCTATATCGTGAAGAAGGGCAGCACTTTTAATGGTGTCAATTTTGCTTTCAGGAAGTCCTAACTGCTTTGCAATTGCTTCCGAGTATGTGCTTACCCGAAGAGAATGTCCGCTGGTATAGGGGTCGTTTGCTTCAATTGCCCTTACGAGGACGTTCATGGTATCAAAGTAGTTTTTTTTCATATCAAGGTAAAGCTTAAAGGTGTACCTTGCCAATAATAGAGGTATGAAGAACAAAAGCAGACCGCCAATTCCGTAGCTGTTGTATGCAAAGGCAAGCAGTATACCTAATAATCCTACTAAAACTACATTTACCATCATAGAAAAGAAATTACTTTTCCATATATATGTGAAATCTTCTTTTAACAGTAGGTGCATTAATTCTGACATAAAAAATGTATTAAGCAATATATCAACAGCTAACGATGCGATTCCTGCAAATGGGTTAAAGAATTCAAAGCCCATATTAAGGTGTTTTGCTAAAAAAACATATACAATCCCTGCAATTCCAGAATTAACTATATACTGGCTTACATTAAAAATTGTTTTGTAAATAGGATTGTTAAATAAATGAACTCTTCCTCTACCGTCCACAAATGGGAACCTAAAGGCTACACCGATTGAGGTTATAAGCACCGCCGTCAGAGGATTCGTCAATAGAATAGCGGAATAGGTTAGTGCAAAGCTTACAGAAACTGCCCCAATTTTAGGCAAGGGGATTAAAAACGTTTCAGCTATAATTGAGAGTATGGAAAAGACTACAAGCAAGGTATAATCACCAATATAATATGTTTTAAAAAGGTATACCATAAGAACGGAGGCTGTAATAGCCAATAATAAAATATATATAAATAAATTTTTGCTTATGTGTTTTTTTTTAGCTTTATCATATGTAGTATTATCCATCTTTATCCTCTATATCTTCTATATAATGAAGGGCTAACTTAATTTTTAACTAAAGCCAGGAAAAATGAGCACCTGCTGCTAAAACTAATGCTACTAATGATGCTATCATAGGCATTAACTTCTTCATGTGTGAAACCTCCGACAGATAATCTCTGCTCGATTCGCTAATAGGAACAGGAAGGTTTCGCTACGCTAAATTTATTAATTTTTATTTTTTTTAGTCAGCCCTATCATTCTTTTATAAATAAACAGATTTTTCTGTTTATAGCGTTAAGTGTTGCTTTAATGGCAGAGTCAATTTTGTTGTTGGTAATTACAGCAGAGCCGACAAGTATACTTTCTTTGCCATGTTCAATTTGAGTGATTGCCGAAAGCATTACATCAATTCCTGCCACCTTGGCGGATTGTATGTCATCAACTATGAAGCAGTCCAGTTCAATCGCCTTTTTAATAGCATCCAAGGTTGACGATGCCGCAACCATAAGTACATTTTTTTCGGATTTAATTCCCTCAGCTTCTCCAATGTATAACTTTTCATCCCAGGAAAGCCTTGTGCTGACTTTTATTCTTTCCGAATTTGTTTCATTAGTGTAACCTTCATACAGAAGCCTGAAATCAGAGCTAACAGGTATATTCTTATTAACCTGGGCTACACTTATAATCTTATAATCAACATCTAAATTAAAATGAGATAATAAAGTGGTTCGTATATCCCGTACTACCTGCTTTGAGTGCCTGCTGCTGTCAGACAGAACATGTATTTCAGTTATACTATTATCAGAATCAGCAATTATTTTACATGACAGAACAGATTTTATATTGGCCAAAAAGCTTTCTATTTCTTCGAAATCCATGGTATCCTCCAAACGTTGTACTGTTTTTATTATAATACATAATTATTAGATTTTCAACAAAAAATTAGTAAATTATATAATAATTTTAAATTTGCTATCAAAGTTATACAAAAACATACAATTTTACCATCGTATGTTTTGTTCTATTTATTATTTGTAAGTTTATACCATGTGTTAATATTCATAATCAAAAACGTTCTATTCAAATACAAGGATTTTAGTCTGTGAATGGTTACTTTCGATATTAAAATTCATTAAAATATTTCAATATGCCTGTGTATATTGCCCAGGCTATTTTTTCCTGGTAATTGTCCGTGATAAGTTTTTTTTCTTCGGCATTGTTGGATAAAAATCCGCACTCGATAAGTATAACCGGTCCTTCGGTATCATCCATTATTTTTATATCCTTTTTAACCTGGGGGACTCTTTTATTGTCTTTATCCAATATGTTTTTTAATGAATCCTGAAGTGTGTCTGCGGCAATTTTTCCCTTCACGCTGTCTTTCTGATAAAAGACATGAGCACCGTAATACTGTTTTTGAGGAAATGAATTAAGATGTATGGAAACAGTTAGATCCGCTTCTGTTTCATTTATTTTTTTCACTCTGTTGCTCAAATCTTCATTCTTCTTTTCTCGTATAGTTTTGGATTTTAATGAATATAAACCTTCATCCCCATATCGTGTCATTTCCACCTCAAACCCGTTTCCTTCAAGGAAGTTCATGAGCTTTTGTGATATTGCCAGGGTCAGGGGAGCTTCGCCAATTCCCATGTCTCCGCTGGCTCCCTGGTCCATGCCTCCATGTCCCGGGTCTATGAGAATCTTTATTTTTTTTACTTGCTCTTTCCCAGTGGCGTCAATGGTTTCTGTTGACTTGTTTATATCAGAAAATAATGACAATAGCAGCACAAATACTAATGCTATTGCAAATACTATATTTACTTTTTTAAGAATGCTTTCCATTTGTCCCTCCGGTTTTATTCTTTATATAAGATTATGAGACCGGGGACATAATAATTACAAATTACAAAAATTATAATGTGGAATTGACATTAACTTTTTATTCAGATATACTTTTTACGTTAGGAGTGGTTAAAATAAATATTAAAGCATTAGTTGCAGGCTTCATACTGGATTCAATTGTTGGGGATCCGCAGGGATGGTTTCATCCTATCAGGCTTATTGGGAAGATGATATCCTACGTGGAAAACAGGCTGAGAGAAAAATGCAGGACAAGCAGTGATGAAAAAAAAGCAGGTGTAGTTCTGTGGATTACAGTTGTATTCACTTCATTTGCGGTTCCTTATGTTATTTTATTAATTGCAGCTAAAATAAGTTTTAAGGTTGCTATTGTTATTGAAAGCATAATGTGCTGTTACATACTTGCCGCCAAAAGCCTTAAGGATGAAAGCATGAAGGTATATACATCCCTAAAAAACAGTAATCTGCAGGAAGCAAGAAAAAATTTATCTTATATTGTAGGAAGAGACGTTGAAGGGCTAAACGAAAGCTCTGTTGCCAGGGCGGCAGTTGAAACGGTGGCAGAAAACACATCTGACGGTGTAATAGCTCCCATGCTTTACATAATGTTGGGGGGTGCGCCCCTTGGTTTCATGTACAAGGCTGTTAATACACTGGATTCAATGGTGGGATATAAGAACGAAAAATATATAAATATTGGCAGATTTTCTGCTATTGCAGATGATGCTGCCAATTATGTTCCTTCCAGGCTTGCAGCTTATTTTATGATTGCCTCATCTTGGACTTTAAAAATGAACTATAAAAACGCATATAAAATTTACAAAAGAGACAGATATAATCATAAAAGTCCTAATTCTGCACATACGGAGTCTGTATGTGCCGGTGCGCTTAACATAATGCTTGGAGGAGACAGTCACTATGGCGGTAAATTGGTTTCAAAGCCAACTATCGGCGATAATACCAGAGAGGTTGAAACCGAGGACATAATAAGAGCCAATAAATTAATGTATACAACATCATTATTGTTTTTATTGACAGGAACGTTAATAGAATTTATTTTATGGTAGTTTACCTTAGGAGTACAAGGAGTATAAAATGGAAAATGAAACACATGGAGCAGATATATATACCGCTGCGGAAAAGTCGGGAACAGACAAGGATAAAATAATAGATTTTTCTTCAAATATTAATCCGTTGGGAATGCCTGATTCAGTAAGGAAAGCTGCGATAAATTCAATTTCGGATTCCCACAAATATCCTGATATTAATTCAAGAGAGCTAATAAAATGCATTTCCCGTGCAGAAGGTGTTCCCCACAAATGGATTTTCCCATCTAACGGAGCAGCAGAGGCGATATACAGAATTGTTCAATATTTAAAGCCTGAGAGGGGGCTTGTAACCGCTCCGGCTTTCAGCGAATATGAAAACGCCTTAAAAGCTTCGGGAGCTCAGGTAACTTATTACAATTTAAGAGAAGAACAGAACTTTGAAATAAAAGATGACATACTGGATTATATAAACAAAGAAATGAAAATTGTGTTTATTTGCAATCCCAATAATCCCACAGGCCGGCTTACAGATAAGAAAACAATGGAAAATATAATCAGACGCTGTAAACAGACAGGAACCTTTGTTGTAATAGATGAATGTTTTTTGGATTTTACGGAAAATAAGCAGGAATTAAGTGCCGTAAGTCTCCTAAGGGAATACGACAATCTGATTGTGCTTAAAGCATTTACAAAAATATATGCAATGCCTGGAATAAGGCTTGGTTACTGTATGTCGGCGGATGAAAAGTTAACAGAGGGCTTAAAATCCTCCGGGCCACCCTGGAATGTTTCTTCAATTGCCCAGTGTGCGGGAGTTGCCGCATTGGATGAAAAGGAGTATGTGGAGAAGACAGTAAGATACGTAAGGGAACAGAGAAATTACCTAAAAGAAGAATTGAGCAGGCTGAATGTAAAGGTGTATGATTCTAACGCAAATTATATATTATTCAGGCTGTATGATAATATTGATTTAAAAGAAGAAATTCTGAAAAAAAATATACTAATCAGAAGCTGTTCAAATTACAAGAATTTAGATGGCAGCTACTACAGAATAGCGGTAAGAACAGACAAAGAAAATAAATTGATTATAAAAGCAATGAAAGATATAATGGGAAGCAACTGAAAACAATTGATTTTACGGACGGTTCTTTCTGCCGGGAGAAGAATCCGACATTAAAACTGTCTCCAAAATCTACGGTTGAATTTTACTAACATAAGGGAGGTAAATATGACAAAGGTAATAATGGTGCAAGGTACAACCTCAAATGCAGGAAAAAGCCTGATTACGGCAGCCCTATGCAGGATTTTCAGGCAAGATGGTTTTAAAACCGCACCTTTCAAGTCTCAGAATATGGCACTAAACTCTTATATAACCAATGACGGGCTGGAAATGGGGAGAGCTCAGGTTATGCAGGCGGAAGCCGCAGGAATTGAGCCTGATGTGAGAATGAACCCTATTCTCCTGAAGCCTACAGGAGATAAAGGTTCTCAGGTTGTATTGAACGGAAAGGTGTTCAGAGATATGACAGCAAGCGAATATTATACCTACAAACAGGACATGATTCCTCATATCTTAAAAGCATATAATTCACTTGCAGAGGAATATGATATTATTGTGATTGAAGGGGCGGGAAGCCCTGCTGAAATAAATCTGAGAGAGCAGGACATAGTCAATATGGGTATGGCTGAAATGGCAGATGCTCCGGTTATTATAGTGGGGGATATTGACAGGGGTGGTGTATTTGCTTCTCTTGCAGGTACCATGCTTCTATTTGATGAAGAAGAAAGGCAAAGAGTAAAAGGCTTTGTTATCAACAAGTTTCGCGGAGATATAAGCCTGCTTAAGTCCGGACTTACCATGATTGAGGATATAACTAAAGTTCCGGTGCTTGGAGTAGTGCCCTATATGAGGGTGGACATAGACGATGAGGACAGCTTGTCTGAAAGGCTCACAGATTATACTGGAAACAGTCTTATTGACATTGTGGTAATAAGGCTTCCAAGGATATCAAACTTTACTGATTTTAATGTATTTTCATTAATTAACGGTGTTTCATTAAGGTATGTTTCCGACACAAAGGAGCTGGGGCAGCCTGATATGATAATTATTCCCGGAACCAAGAATACTATTGGGGATTTGAAATGGCTAAGGCAGTCAGGTCTGGAAACCAAGATCATAAGATATGCCAATGAAGGCGGAGCTGTATTTGGAGTTTGCGGAGGCTATCAAATGCTGGGAGAAGAGATAAACGACCCCGATAATGTAGAAGGGGGAGGGACTGTTAAAGGTCTCGGACTTCTAAATACAGTCACGGATTTTTCAAGTGAAAAAACAACAGTCAGATCATCAGGTAAAATCAATAACTTAGACGGGTTTTACAGCCGATTGTCAGGGCTTGAGGTTGATGGGTATGAAATTCATATGGGCAACTCACGAATAATCGAAGGCTTACCTATGAACACACTAAATTTAAAAACAGACGGCTGTGTAAACAACAATGTTGCGGGAAGCTACCTCCACGGCATATTTGACAACAGCGAGGTAGCAAGCACCTTAGCTAAAATTTTAGCTGACAATAAAGGGGTGTCTCTGGATGAAGCATCTCAATTTGATTATAAAAAATACAAGGAAAGCCAGTATGACCTACTTGCGGATACGGTTAGAAAAAACATTGATATCGATGAAATTTATAAAATTTTAGGGGTATAGATAGTGCTGATAAAAAAAGAGTTAATAAATAGCTATATTATTAACTCTTTTTTAAATTTTCAGTTAACAGAATTAGTGCTTCTTCCAAATTGAAGGAGTAAATGCTGCAAGTACTGGAATTATCTCCAGCCTTCCCAGTATCATGCATGCGGTTAAAACTATTTTGCTCAGGTTTGAAAAATCCGCAAAGCTCCCCATGGGTCCTACCAGTTCAAAACCTGGTCCTATGTTGCTTATGGTGGCTATAACCGCCGAAAAAGAAGACATAAAATCAAAATTATCCATTGAAACAATAATTACGGAAAAAATGATTATGACAACATAAGAGAAGAAAAATATCAATATGCTCCTCAATGTATCCGAATCCACGATTTTTCCGTCTATTTTTACGGTTTGAACTGAATTGGGATGTATTGTTCCCCTTATTTCATTGAACAGGGATTTAAACAACACTAAAATTCGTATTGATTTCACACCTCCGGCTGTGGAGCCGGCACATGAGCCAAAGAACATAAGAGTCAATAAGACTGACTTTGAAAACATGGGCCAAAGGTTGAAATCCGTGGTTGCAAAGCCTGTGGTTGAAACCAGCGCTGAAACTGTGAACGCCGAATGTCTCAGCGCTTCGGACATGTCATAATTAAAATTAGGCAGTACATTTAAAAATACCAGTAATGTTCCCAATAATACATAGAAGGAAAAAAACCTCAGCTCTTCATTCTTAATGACACTTTTCCAGTCACCTTTTATCAGCAGCAAATAATACAGGGAGAAGTTTACTCCGAATATAAACATGCCTATGGTAATTATCCAGTCAATCCACGGATTATTGTAATATCCTACGCTAAGTGCATTCATTGAAAAACCGCCTGTTCCTGCAGTTCCAAATGAGTATATAAATGAATCAAATACAGGCATTCCGGCAATAATTAACAGAACTATTAAAAC
>DHUT01000083.1:41021-43414 GCA_002409285.1 Firmicutes bacterium UBA5227
CCAAATGTAGGTCCCGGGCTTTCTGCCCTCATTAAAAATACTGAACTGCCTCCTATGGAAGGAACAAGTGCCATTGTAAATACCAGAACTCCCATGCCGCCTATCCAGTGGGTAAAGCTTCTCCAGAATAAAAGACCTCTTGGCATAATTTCAATATTACGTACAATACTCGAACCTGTTGTCGTAAAACCTGATACTGTTTCAAACAAAGCATCAATGTAAGACGGTATCGACCCGCTTAAATAAAATGGAAGAGCTCCTGCCATGGACATAACCAGCCAGCATATTGCTACAGATGCATAGCCTTCTCTTTTTCGCATTTCATTTTTATTTATCTTAATCCTTTTTAATATTAACCCTGTTACAAAGCATAAAAGAATTGCCGTTATAAAGGCTTTTATTTCATAACTGCTATCATAAATTGATATAATTAATGAAGGAATCATCAATATTGATTCCCAAAACAGCACTATACCTAAAACTTTCAGTACAACCTTAATATTCATCTGCTACCCCCGTTAGATTTCCAGTATCTCGCTTAAATCGGTGATAAAGCCTTTTTTTGTTACCACAATCACCTTATCGCCTTCTTTTATGCAGTCGTTGCCGTAAGGTATTATAATTTTTTTATTGCGTACCAACGCCGCTATCAAAATACCATTTTTTAATTTTAAATCTTTAAGCTTTACATCTATTAAATATGGGGAATCCTTAGCGGTAAATTCCGCAACCTCAGCTTCTTCGTCCGAAATTTTGTATAGTTTTTCTACTGCGATTCCCTGGGAATTGTCCAGTGCTCTCACATACCGTAAAATACTGTTTGCGGTAGTCAACTTGGGACTTATAATGCTGTCCAGTCCAATTTTTTTCACAATAGGGACATAATTGTGCCTGTTGATTTTCAGAACAACCTTGTGTACACCGCATTGATGGGCATACAATGAAGAAATTAAATTTTCCTCGTCCATGTCGGTCAAAGCTATAGTTGCATCGGCTGTCTGAATATTTTCATTATCCAGCACTTCCTGGTCTGTACCATCGCCGTGAATTATCAAAGCATTTGGAAGAAGTTCACTTAAAAGGATACATCTTTCCTTGTTTAGCTCTATTATTTTTACATTCATGTTAAGTTCTTCTAACAGCCATGCCAAATATATTGCTATTCTGCTGCCGCCTATAATAGTAATATTTTTGACCTTGTGAGAGCTTCTGCCCAGGTGATTGAAAAATTTATTTATATCTTTTCTTTCTCCGATAACAGAAACAATGTCTCCGACTTTCAATATGAAATTACCCTTTGGAATTTCAATTTCATCATTTCTTCGGATCGTACAAAACAAAACCTTCGCAGGAAGCTTTTTAGTTAAGTCCATAAGTTTGGTATTTACTACGGGGTCTGTTTCCTGTACCCGAAATTCAACTAATTCCAGCATGTTGTTTGCAAACGTCTCCACATTTGCGGCTGAGGGGAACTGAATCATTCTGGCTATTTCATTAGCTGCATCCATTTCCGGATTTATAACCATATCAAGTTCAAGTTCCTGCTTAAGCATTTTATATTCGTTGGAATAATCAGTATTCCTGATGCGGGCAACAGTATGCTCAACACCTAATTTTTTTGCTATTACACAGCAGATCATATTCAATTCATCACTGTCAGTTACAGCAATCAGTAAATCTGTTTCACTGATGTTTGCTTTATTTAAGACTTCCACACTGGCGCCATTTCCACGGATACACATTATATCCAGTGTTTCATCGGCGTGATTCAAAACATCTGCATCGTTGTCTATTAATATTATATCGTGCTCCTCGGTGGAAAGCTGCTGTGCTAATGTGTAGCCGACCTTACCCCCACCGACAATTATAATCTTCATTTTTACCTCCAATTCTAACAATAAGAAAATACAATGTATTATATAACATAGCCTTAAATATGTAATATAATTTCAGCTTTAGCATTGCGAAAAACATTTGTAAAATTGCTTTCGTTTTTCTCGGCCGGTCATCAGGCTTCTTTATGGGTTAGACCGCTGTTTTGAACCTTCAAATCAGAATAGACAGAGTCGGCAATCTTTTGAATAATACATGGCTTTCTCCTTTTAAGTATTTTTCCCGGTATGCCTTTTTTTAAATAAAAAAAGACCTTAAACATACCTTTTTTAAAACAAAGATACGCTAAAAGTCTGGTTACCTGAATTTTATTGCCAGGTTTTCAGCCAGAATACAATGATTTCGTGTTGTTGACTGAAAAATTTAAACTACTCCCTCTTAGTACACTCACTTTACCAAAGGTAAATATTTTTGTCAAGAGTTATTTTGTAACAATTAAAATAATGTTTATATTCAGTACTGTTCACACGGTTTGGACCGGGAGTTTGACAGTTAGTTAT
>DHUT01000027.1 GCA_002409285.1 Firmicutes bacterium UBA5227
TAACGACACATCCATGTCACCTGCTATTGTAAAGCATAAAATACAGCCTGTTGATTTCATAACAAAATCAGATTATGGAAGCAATGAGCTGACGGCTGCTATCAATAGGGGATACAATGAAATAATTTCAAGAAAAGAAGATACGGATACCGGCATGCTCCTTGTAACTTATAAATACAGGTATTGTAAGCTTTTGTACAAGAACATCATATATATCAAGCTCCAGGATGATTCAAGAAGTGTATTAATTAAAATGAGACCAACATACATGGAAGGTGAAATGGAAGTTGTTTCCTCAATAAGTTCTGTTATGAAAAAACTTGATGACAGGTTTATGCAAATTTCCAGGACTGCTATAGTCAATAAAGATTTTGTTGTTGATGCTAATGCTGCCGATAAAAAAGTGATATTAAAATTTGACCATGTATTGGAAGGAAGTGAAGATAAAATAAAGGAGCTGTTAAAATGTATGAAACCTTAGCCGGAGCAAAAGTCATTATTTTGGTATGCGAAAAATTTGATTTTTATAAAGAAGATATATTTGAAATAATTAATGTCCTTGAGGAAGAAAAATTTATAGTAATAAGGTAATTGAAATGTATTTTAAATTTAGCAGGATGTTTAAGCCTTTTAGAAAAAAACAGGTATTGGTTATTATTATAGCAGTATTACAGTATTCGGTACTTACATATTCCACATTTTTACTTAAGGATCTTTTGGATTCAGTACAAACCATGCAGTTTGATTTGTTTAAGCATATGGTTATAAAAATCACACTTTTGTCAATTGTAGTGGTGATTTTGGGAATAGCCACCGATTATTTCTGGAAAAATTTGACGAACAGTTCCATAATATTTTTGCGTACCAGAGTATTCGAAGCAATTTTAAAAAAGAATAACAAATATTTTAAGGAAACCACTATTGGAAATATACTGACTAATATTATGGATGATGTTTCTATGGTTGCCCAAAGCGGTTCTATTTCTACGCCTATGCTGGTAATTAACAGTTTCAGAATATTTATTGCACTTGTGGCAATGAGTAGGTTGAATAAAATGATGGCTGTAGTGGTGCTTTTTGCCGATCTTGCTTATTTTGTTGTTTTCAATGTAATAAACGGCAGAATAAGGTCTGCCAGCAGGTTGGAAAGGAAGGAATATTCCAATGTTCTTTCAGATGTTCAGGAAAAAATATCAGCTATAGAACCTATTAAAATACATGGAAAGGAAATTTTCATCGCTGACGGATTCGGAACATTGTGCAAAAACCACTTAAAGAAATTAAATAAACTGCATTTTGTAACAAGCCTTGGGAGGGGAATCAATAATTTTTTTGTAGTGCTTTTTCCTATTCTTGTTTTGTCTGTGGGGGCATTTAACGTCTTAAGGGGTCAAATGACGGTGGGAGAAGTTATTGCCTTTTATGGGTTGATAGCATTTATTGTGGAACCCATAAATAATCTTTCGGATTATATTTTAGGTTTTCAAGTTACCTTGGGAATGCTGGATAGAATAATGAGTATTTTAGAAGATGAGACAGAAATTTCACAGGGAGAGCTTATTGATTCTGTAGATAAGATTGAATTTAAGAACGTAAGTTTTTGCTTTGGAGATGATAAGGAAATTTTAAAAGATTTTAATGCGGAATTTAATAAAATAATAATTACGGTTACTCATGATATAAGTGAAGATAATTTGTCATTATATGACCATGTACTTTCTTTTACAAATGGGAAGATAGAACCTGTTAAATAAGATAATCCATAGTAAATTCTTCAGGCTTAGTAAAATAGTGGTGCCATAAATTTCGGAAAATATTGAAAGATAATATTGTAATATATAATATATATAATAAAAGGAGATCATAAGAATGAAGGATGTATTAAAAAAAAGCAGGGAATTGTTCTTTTTTACTGTTTTTGTTGGAATTATTATGACTGTATTTGAGGTTGCTGCTGCATACGGTATTGGGCAAATGATTGATACAATTTCGGGAAGTGCATTCGGTTCACTCAACAAAGTTGGGGTGTTTTGCATTGCTGTCGTAGCTTTGTATATGTTGTTTGGTGTGTTGTATACTCATTTTTCAAAAAAACTTAATTTTAGCTATCTTACAACTATGAAGGAAATGATATTTTCAAAGATTTTTTCTTCTCCCATCAGTGAATATCAGGAGCATAATAAAGCTTACTATTTAAATTTGCTTACACAGGACATAGACAGAGTAAATCAAAATTATTTAACTCTAAGGTATGATAACGTTGTATATTTTGGTGAAATTATTATCAGCTTAACTGTCATGTTCAGCATAAGCTGGAAAATGTCTTTGATTTTTATTATTATTACGACTGTAACGGCAATAATACCACAGTTGTTTGCACCGGTTCAATCGGCTAAAACTGAAAAATATTCAGTAACCCTTGAAAAATATGTGGAATTTATGGACATATTCTTGTCAGGGTATGAATCCATGAGATCCCTTGCAATAGAGAAGGCAGTGTTCAACAGAATTAACGAAAAAAACAGCAATATGGAAAATGCAAGAAGAAAATATGAATCCGTCAATGAGTCAATAACCTATATAATAAGGTCCATATCCCTTATTGCTCAGTTAGGGTGTATGTTTACAGGCGTATATTTTGTAATTACCGGCAACATTACAACGGGTCAGCTCATAATGGCAGTTCAATTGCTTAACAGCGTATTTGGACCGATAAACAGCTTGTCGGAAAACATGGGCCTGATAAAGTCCAGTAAAGTTATTCAGGAAAAACTTGAACCTTTTCTCATTGATGAACCTGAAGTACAAAACAGCTATGAACAATATACCCCTGGTGACATATCTGTTAAGGACTTTTCAATTGAACTAAGTGGAAAGAAAATATTTGACCATTTTAACTGTATATTTGAGCCTGGAAAATCATATGCCATAGTAGGTTCTTCCGGTTCAGGGAAAAGCACATTGGCTAAAATTCTTGGGGGATATTACACGGACTATGAAGGAACTGTAACATATGGCAGTGTTGAAAGAAAAAAGGTTTCTGATAAGGATTTGCTGAAGCATGTCAGGTATATTTCACCTAATCCGTTCATTATAAATGAAAGTGTAAAAAATAATATAAAATTATACAGGGATATATCTGATGAAGATGTACTGGTAGCAGCAAAGAAAGTAGGATTTGATGAAAGTTTTCTGGAAAAAGAGACCCTGGGGGATGGGGCAAAATATATATCCTCCGGTGAGCTTCAAAGAATTGCTATTGCCAGAATACTTCTTGATAATCCCTATGTCATTATTTTTGATGAACCTGCTGCTAACCTGGATCCCATAAATGCCGCACAAATAAATAAACTTATAGCAAGCATTGATGTTCCTATAAAAATAGTGATTACTCATGACTGGGATGATGATTATCTTTCAGCTTTTGACGAAATAATTGACCTGAATTTCGGAGAAGTTTCTGCTAAGGCTGATAATTAGAATTCGCAAGCGACATTACTGCCCTGAGTCCATTTTTATAGATACTTGAAAAGAAGTCAGGGTATTATTTTTTTCATTCATGCCTAAAAAACAGCAGCTTTCGTGAAGAAGTTTTGACAAGTAGTTGATTATTTTATACAATATATTTACGAAAGGGATGAATAATTTGAAGAAGAAAACATTTTCTGTTTTGTTTATTTTTATACTGTGCACAATTTTAGCAGGGTGTACGGACTCAGTTCAAGAGCAATCTTTCGAAGAATTTATGAAAGAAGTAAACGACAGGCATGAAGCTGTTGTTAAATTTGATGGAGATTACAAACAGTATATTACAAACAACAAAGAAGATGATTTTTATTTTAGCACTTATGCCTATAACACAGAATATAAATATGATGAAAAAGCAGTGTTATCTTTAGAACAGGCTGAAGAAGATGTTGATGTCCTTTTTAAATCTTTCAGAACGAAATACGGTTTGTATAATTATTTTGACGGAGACGAAACCTTTAATGCTGCAAAAGATTTAATTATGCAAGATATCGCAAAGACAGAAGCTCTCACTGGTGGAATGTTCAATGATATCCTGCGTGAAAACCTTTCGTTTATACAAGACGGACATTTTTACATTGAAACAATGTTTAATGAAATAGCAGTTCCTTTTTTCTTTCGTGAGGTTTCCTTTATAAAAACAGCAGAAGGTTACCGAACCGATGATGGTAAAACAGTAAAATCGGTTGAAGGTTATGATGACCTTAATGAATTGTTTAAACCGTCTATTTCTGATGAGGGAATGATTGTTTATTATCCGGTGGTTTTAGAAAAACGTATTGCCGAAAAATTTATTGAAGAACCGCAGGAATGTACAGTCAGACTTACTATTAATTATACTGATAAGAGTACGCAATTGTTAACTGCCGAACCATATAAGTTGTCTGCCAGGGAAAACGGCGTTAACATTACATTTCACGAAACGGATGGGATTCCGGTAGTTGTTACCGAAGGTTTTGATTTCAACAAAGGCGGAAATAAATTTTTGAATTCTGCATTAGAATTTAAAAATGAGCCTGTTTCGATTGTAGACTTACGATTAAATAATGGAGGAACCTCTATGGCTAACGTATGGCTCAAGGCATATGCCGGTGAAGTTGTGGCATCGAATTCATCATACATTAATTCAGCCGGAATTTTAATTGATGATTATCCTGATAAATTCGTGGATAATGAAAATTTATTAATAATTTTAACAAGTAAATATACTGCATCTGCCGCAGAAGAATTTGTTGATACTGCGCATAATCTCAAAAACACATTATTTATTGGCGAAAATACCGGAGGAATGTATAGAGGTGTAGAAAGAATGGCAATTCAACTGCCTAACAGCCATATTGGTGTAACTATGCAATTAGGAATGGCTCTTCTTCCTGAAGATGAAAACTATTTTCAGGAAACACGAGGTTTCTGTCCGGATTTATGGGTGCCTGCCGATGAAGCCGAATCTGCAGCGGTTAAGTTTGTTAGCAGAATAATGAGATGAAAAATTAAAGCGTAATATATCAACCAACCATAATTACGAAAGGAATGAATAGTTCGAGACATAAAACAGTTTTTAACTATTTTCAGGAAACACGAGGTTTTTGTCCGGATTTATGGGTGACTGCCGTTTTTAAAAGAAGTGTTCTTAAATTCCAATTTATAATTTCGATTGTTGATTTGAAGCATTATTATTTTAAAGTAAAGCAGGTGTAAAAATGGAAAAGCTAAAATCTTACTCATCAAAAAAAATGTTTATATTATATACT
>DHUT01000003.1:0-2663 GCA_002409285.1 Firmicutes bacterium UBA5227
CTCCAATGACAACTCAAACAATGCAGGATTTTATGAATGCATATTTGTTTGTTATTTTGACATAACAATTTTATCTATGCGAACCCAACTTTATCACTCTTATCACTCAAAATAAATATCTTTGCTTTTCAATCATTATATTCTTCTCTCAATATATCCATAAATACATCATCATAAAATTTACCCTTCAGATAATAACTTTGCCTTCTTCTGCCTATTTCTCTGAACCCCGCTTTTTTATAACAACTTATAGCTCTTTCGTTGAATGAAAATACCTTTAACATTATATTATTAAAATTAAGACAATTAAATCCATAATCCAATAATAAATCAAGAACCTCTTGTCCGTAACCCTTACTGCGGTTTTTTTCCTCCCCTATAAACAACCCCACTTCCGCGCACTGCCTTAATTGATCAATCCCATGAAATCCACAATTCCCAATTAACACATCATCTTCCAATCTGACTATGGCAAGCTGGTGTTGATTCTCACTTTGGGAAATCCATTCTTTTTCTCCTTCCATTGTTGTTATCTTATTGGACGCTCCTATTCCATCAGTCACACTGAAATCATTAAGCCACTTAACATAAGTCTCAACATCTTCAATATTCATCGGTGATAAATAAACCCTTTTCCCTTCTAATTTTTTAAAATACTTCATATTCTCCTCCTGGTATAATTTATAGATAAATCCAATAGCGTTGAACGGTTCCTAAAAAGGTTTGGCTATATACTTCATTTTCCAATACTCCGTTATTGTTTTGAATCACACCTCCATAACTATTATAATATATGACAATAAAGCCGCTTACTCCAAAACCTTTAATTTTACTTCAGCGGCTTATAATTTTTAAATTCTTAGTTTCTTAGGCAAGAGACCCCATTGGATCCCAGGGTTCCAGAAGAATCGGCTCCGATTCGTAAGCCTTCAGCACCTCTGCTTCCAGATACTTTTTATTTATCACAATCTGGTAAACATATTCGTCAAACCAGTTGTCTCCCATCGAAAAATATCCTTCACTTCCTTTGTCATCGCCCCAGCTGTTCTCTACACACCAGCGTATGGGAAGATTGGCTTCATCAATGTCAACTCCCTGCAATACCATGGCATGAGTCATGAGACTCTGACCGTAATCCAGACGCTGTCCTTTATTCATGCCGAAGCTTACATTAAAAAGAGACTCCCTGTCATACAGATTAGTATCCAATAATCCCAGTTTACGCTCGCTGTGCTTTCCCACATCACTGCCGAACCATACAGGAAATCCGTCTTTAAGCTGTGCAACAGCAGCATCTTTTAATTTCTCAATCGGAAGGTTCACATAATGAACAGGACGACCTCCCACGACATTTCCCAGATAGCGAACACTGTAGCTGCGGTAATAGGGTTTATCTTCTGTAGGCGAATTAATCAGACTTATATAGTCTTCCAGATTCAAATCAATATATTTTTCATAAAATTCATGAGGGGTAAGACCGGCATCCCGAGTAAACTTTCCGTCCTTGTCGGTAAATTCAAGGTCAAATTTTTTCGGTGGTTTTCCCAGTCCTATACACAATATTCTGTAAATTTCCTCCATGAAATGTTCTTTTTCAATACGCAAGTCCTCAAGGCTATGTCCCTGAGAATGTAAATTACGCAATATGCATGCATACTCCCTTAGTTTTTCAGTTAATATATTTCTTAATTCGGAAGTAGACGAAGAAACTGCATTTTCCGGCATTGCCTCTGCAGGAACTACTCCGTATTTTTCCACCAGAGACACAAACATATCCCATTGACCTCCATCACCTTCGGGAGAGCTTAGCAGGTACGCAACAAGCCGTCCTTCCAAAGGTTCATCAAGGGTATCGAGAATGTTCTCAAGAAAATAATTTGCCTTTTCCAACTTGTCCCAAAAAAGAAGATAAACCAAGGATAATTCAAAATTTTTAAGATTATATTTCTTTATAATCTCAAAGCGTAAAACATTGGCAGCAGCAAACAGCCAGCACCTTCCACTTTGTTTCTGGTTGGTAACAGGTGTCTTTGGAAGCCTTACAGAAAAATTGTGAGTTGTATCTCTGATTGCATCAGGAGTTTGTACAGATGCCAGTATACCATTTTTTGTAACAGAATTCAGTGCAACGGTATTAGCCCTGTCCCCATCGAAGTTCACAGAAAAGTCCGTCAATAATTTTGCATCAATTTCTTTAGCCATATTTTAAGTCCTTTCATAAAATAAATTTTTGTGCTTAAAAGATATAAATTCCCCTAAAAGCACTGGATTTTTTCTTTTCCAATGAAATTTTGTATGAATATATTAACTTTAAGAACATGGAAAAGATTACGTACCAATTATAGACCTTATCCGGAAATTTTTCAATTACTAAATTATTTGTGACTTTTACGAACCAAAAATATAATGTCCATGTATTAACATGTACCATCTTTTATTTCCCAATGACCGTCCCTATTTGAACCTATTCGTTCAATAAAATTTTCTGACTGGAGTTTTTTGATATTACGTTCTATTGTCCTTATATTTTTGCTTAATAATTCAGCCATTTCATCTTGGGTAATATACTTATTTTGCTTAATCAAATTAAGAATACTTTCCTGTGTATTGTTTAATTTCAATAATTTTGCGTTAGAATCTATCCCGGCATTTATCCCGGCATT
>DHUT01000003.1:2842-4616 GCA_002409285.1 Firmicutes bacterium UBA5227
CCCGGCATTTATCCCGGCATTTATTATTGGAAAACTTACTTTTAAAAAGTTCGAGGTAAATTTAAATATATTTTTGTCATATGTTTTAAGTATTCGCTGAACACCTGATCCAAGCTGTTCAACTAATTTCACATCCTTGAATACTCTCATAAGTTCCTTATTCCTGGGAGCCGAAATACCCTCAAAAAATTCTTCCTGACTTAATTCCTGAGGCAATCCTCCTGAGGATGTAATCACAAATTTATCTGAAAATATTTCAAAAACCGGAGGTATACCGTTGGAATAATCATTATGTACAATTGCGTTTATAACAGCTTCTCTTAACGCTGAAGGGTCTACAAGCCGTTTCTCTTTACGAGTTGTTGTCGTAATTTCAGCCAAAGTAATATTTTCAATATCTAATTTATTGAGAATATTTTCCGTTGCCTTTATTAATGAACAATAGCCGAATTCAGCATTTTCAATTAATTCAACTTTATCTGTTCCTGAATATTTTGCAACCTTCATAGAAATACCATTTTCATCCGCCAATAAATATGCAGCATAATTAAATTTGTTTTCTTCGGTGTATAACTCCAAATTATTTAAAAATCTATCGTTTAAATTGTATCCATTTTCTTCGTAATAAATTTTAAGCTGTTTGAATGTTAAATCTTGTCTTGGTGACATAAGCCTTCCCAGGGAATTTCTAATGCGTTTTGAATATAAAAAATCTATCATATCCATGGTCATTGGCTGAACAGTTGTACCTACTCTTATAACACAGCCATTAGGTGACATTCCATACTTTTTAATATAATACGGTTTTTCGGAACCACTTGATATTACAACCTTAACAATATCTTTATCTTCAATTTTAACAGTTAAAACATCAAATAATCCCATTGTAGACGGACATATATTATTTTTTATTCTATCTACCACTCTTTTTTGAATATCATCAGAATTTTCTACGCCAACAACATTCCCATTATCTTCAACACCAATATATAATTCTCCCCCTTCATAATAATTTAAAAATCCTACAACTTCCTTTTCCAAGCTTTCATTTAATTCCCTTTTCAGCTCAATACGATTACTTTCAATCATTATTATTATTCACCCCATCCCTGAAATTTTAATATATCATTCATTATCTTAGTACTACTTGACATTTTTAATAATTCGATTTTATTATATTTTCCTCTTTCAGTAACATAATACCATATGCAAACTTATCAATGTATCTATTTTTACTTATCTTTCCTCAATAATTATATAATATATAGCACTACAAATTTTCACCATTATATATACCGTACGAAATATTATAAATTTTTACATAACTCAAAGCCTCTTTTTAAAACAGATTATCCTGTTTGCTTCTTCAAAGCCTGTATTCAAATGAAAACTTAAGCTTGAAGTATTGGTTAATTCACAATCACTGGCAAATTCAATGCACTTCTGTTTCCTTGCCCAATTTTCACATTGTATTAAAAGTTTTTTTGCAATTCCTTTCATTCTATACTCTTTTTTAACAAATATACCTTCCAAATATCCAACCGGACTGCTTTCAGTCCCCTCAACATAATCATTACTTAAGCCACTCTGAGCAAAGCCAACTGGCAATGTCCCATCATAGAAAATAAAAATAACGGTATTGTTTGAAATAATAAAATCTGTCATTTCTTCTTCTAAATCTGAAATCTTGTTTTCTGGCCACAATAATATTGCTAATTCTGCAATTGATTTAATATCCTCCAAGACTGCCTGTTTTATCATATTCTTACTCCAA
>DHUT01000003.1:4786-4940 GCA_002409285.1 Firmicutes bacterium UBA5227
AAAATAATGCAATCAAGTGCGGTTATAAGACCGCATGGGTTGAAATGGCAGCTAAGGATATTTATGAAGCCATGAAAATTATAGAAGGGTAAAATAATGTTTTTCATTAAGAATTGGCATATGGTTTATTTAAGGAGTTAAAATTATATTTTAA
>DHUT01000003.1:4950-78584 GCA_002409285.1 Firmicutes bacterium UBA5227
AACACATCTATTCCTATTTGCCACATAGTATCACAATCATTACTTGCACCTGCCACACCAGCTATATTTCCATCTACATAGCCCGTAACAGCTAATACATCCTTTTTACTGATATCATTGCCATATCCCAATGCCATATGAAATCTGTCATCATTGTACAAATCCGGTATGTCTTGTTCCAATAAAACTTTAACATCAATATTGCCATTGATCGTTACTTGTTTTTCTATGTCCGGCAAAAAGAATTCCGCCATATGACAAACCCATTTACCGTATTTTTCAAACTCCTTATTAAGAATAATCAATTGTGGTGTGTCAAAACTTCTAAATCCTGAATTCTTATTAATAAATTTTGTAATGAATTCTTTAATCTGCTCATCTACAGAAGCAACCAGTCCATTACCGTAATATGCAAAATCACAGAACATTGGCTTTTTATAGCACTTTTTAGCACCATCATTTAGTCCGGATATTACAACAGTGTTTCCTCTTTTTATAAAATCACTTGCTGAGCAGTTAAAATCTATTGCGGACTGTTCCATTCCAATTCTCCATATATCTTTATTATCCATATCTACCTCATAATATCAATCAATACTAACCTTCCATGTTTTGGCTGTTAATCACAGTATAACATTGTAAAATAACTTTTTCCATATATATATTGAAAAATGCTATTATCAGTGTACCAATTTTAAATATCAGGTTATTTTTCTACAACTGTTATTTAAATATATGTAAAGTTTATTTGTTATTTTTAAGCTGTTCCAAATAGCAGTATTGTTTTAAATATATTTTTTTACATAAAACCATATGCTACTTCCTTTATTTCCTGTCGGCCTATATTAATATATCTTTCCTTGATTTTGCGCCACCCATTAACTCATAAAATTTGCGAGCCTGTTTATTTTTTTCTAATACCCAGATAATCATTGGAAATAAATTATTTTCTTTTAATTTCTGCATTGCACTGCTGCAAAGTAATTTTCCTATTCCCTTGTTTTGAAATTCTTTTAGAATGTAAAATAAACAGTGCTGATATAAAATTACCTAATCCAAATACCAATATGGCGATTATTCCAAGTGTATTCCAGCTACAAAACGGAAGCTTATCTGTCCATTCCAAAGGAAACTCAGAAAATATGCACTTTGAACTAATCATCATTATTCCTACAATATATCCTTGACAACGACTCTTTCACAGTTTATAATTTTTTTACAGTTTAATATCTGTATTTCTGAATATAAGATTAAAAGTATAAAAGCTATGATAAGAAAAAGTAATAACCCGCACCGCACACAGAAAGTTGCCGGATGATGAGAGGAGCGTGGCAGACCGGTTATGAATACCTCTTTGAGCTTCACACCGAACGTTTTTCAGTAGGCTGTGACGTTTTCTCGCACACGTTATAGTGCGCAGGGTATAACCATGTATGTATGGCGTACTCGATGAGGCAGGCAATGCAAATTACCTGTAAACGTAAGGTGGTAACACGGGAAATTACCCTCGTCCTTCATTTCAGAAGGATGAGGGTTTTTTATTTTTTAATCTTGTAGACTTTGATTATATTAAATGAATTTTTCATATTTGAGGAGAGGTGAAAATGAAGACTGTAGACGAACAATTGCGCATTATCACAAAAGGTGTCAGTGTTCTTGTAAATGAAGATGAACTGCGAAGCAAGCTATCTGAATCCGTCAAAAACAACTGCCCCTTAGTTATCAAACTTGGTCTTGACCCAAGTGCACCGGATATTCATATTGGTCATGCAGTTGTGCTACGCAAAATCAAACAAATGCAGGATCTGGGGCATGAAGCGGTTATTATCATAGGTGATTTTACCGGAAAAATTGGCGATCCATCAGGAAAATCAAAGGGGCGAAATGCTCTGACTGATGAGCAAGTTAGCGAGAACTCCAAGACATATTTTGAGCAAATATTCAAGGTGCTGGATATGGAAAAGACCACTGTCCGATACAACAGCGAATGGCTGAGCAAGCTAAACTTTGAAGATGTTCTTAGGCTGGCTTCTACCACCACGGTAGCTAGAATGATGGAGAGGGATGATTTTCAGAACCGATTTACCAACAACATACCTATTGGCATTCATGAGTTCTTTTATCCACTGATGCAGGCCTATGATTCTGTCGAACTGAAAGCAGATATTGAATTGGGAGGCACCGATCAAACCTTCAATATTCTGATGGGTCGGAACTTACAGAAAGCTATGAACCAGCCTCAACAAGTCGCTATATTTATGCCTCTGCTGGAGGGACTGGACGGAATAGAAAAAATGAGCAAAAGTATTGGAAATTATATTGGTGTCAATGAGCCTGCTGAAGTTATGTTCAAAAAAGTCATGGAGATTCCAGATAAACTGATTTTGAAATACTTTGAACTGGCAACAGATGAACACCCTGACCATATCGATACAATCAGACAGCAACTGGCCGAAGGCAAAAATCCACGAGATATCAAATACTCCTTAGCAGAAGTTATTACTCGATTGTACCATACAGAACAGGAAGTTGTTCAAGCAAAGGAATACTATGATACAGCCTTCAGCAAAAAAGCAACTCCAGATCAGATACCTGAACTTTCCATTAAATCCCCTGGCCGTTTGGATGAAGTCATTCCACTTCTTGTGAATAAGGGGTTCATAAAAAGTAACGGGGAGTTTAGGAAAATGGTTCAGCAAAATGGAGTTCAGATTAATCAGCAAAAGATTGAGACCATTGATGCTGTTCTCAAAGAAGGCGACGTATTGAAAATCGGTAAAAAACGCTTTATCCGGATTGTATATGAAAAATGAGTACCATATCTTTTAACCTCTGGGGCAGATTTTAAATTCAATATCAGCCCCAGAATAAATAATCTTACATTAAAACTTATTATTAAGCACTTGTTCTTCTACCCTTTTTATTAAAATTGGCTGAATGAGAGGGTATGTTAAATTTGACGGTAATTCATCAAATAAATATACTCTCTCTATCTCATATTCCGGAAGTTCGTTTAAGGTTTTAATATCAGCGTAATACAACATACCGAAGGATTCTTCACCGCTGTCATTTACTACTGTATTTCCGGTTACAGAATAAACACATACTGGTATCAAGTCAAATTCTCCGGCCCCTGTTTCTTCAAATAATTCCCTCTTTGCGGTATCTATGATTTTTTCGCCTTTTTCTCTGTGACCGCCAGGTACCTCATAGGTATCCCTTTCCTTGTGCTTACAGTAAACCCATTTCCCATTATGCTTTGCAACAACCACTGCAAATTTTAACAAATTATTGTCTATATTATCGTAAAATTTAACTTCAAGCATTATATTTCCTTTCATTTCATTTAACATATTACTCTTTAAAATATGTCCCAGTTATTATGTATAATGATTTAGCACCTCTAAAACTCGTCTTCAAACTCTTTAAAAAAATCATAATATATACGGACATTTTCAAGCTCTGTCCACCTTTTTACATCAACCGGATTTTCATCAAGGTCATAAATCTTTGCTCCCTGTATTGAAAGAAGGAATGGGGAGTGGGTTGATATAACAAATTGGCATCCTGTAAACCGGGCAGAATCCTCCAAAAACTTCATTAATTCTACCTGAAGTTTCGGGGAAAGGCTGTTTTCAGGTTCATCCAACAAATAAACGCTGTTTTCTCTGATTTTTTCTGTAAAATAGCGGAATGCGCTTTCACCGTTGGAGTATTCCCTTACATTATCCATAAGCTCACTTCTCACAAATCGTGACTGAGTCTTCCTTCTGGAATTATTCACCTTCTTTAAATGCTCATAATCTGCTATTGACCTGATTTGATATTGGGAATATTTTAAATCTAAATACTCATCAAAAAGCTCTTCTCTTTTTTGGTCAATTCCTTCGTTGAGATTCCTGATATTCAGCAAATAGTCAAATACATCATCGCTGGTAATGATGCTGCTGTTTTCAGGCAAGCTGTCTCCGGAAATCTTCACATTGCACATGTCTACGTAATCAGCAAAGAAATTGGATTTATTATAAATTGAATCGCGGTTAATTCCGGTTTTTTCAGCTATGACATTCAGTGCTGTTGATTTTCCCGAACCATTTCCGCCATAAAAAATAGTAACCGGCTCAAAATCAACTCTTTCAAAGCCATGCTTGGATAATACTTTGAATGGATAAAACGAGTCGTAGCACGTTCTTTGTATATTCATAAAAAAGCCGAATTCCATATCATCGCGCGGAAACGTGAAGCCTTCCAAATAAACCATGTTCTACTCCATTCTTCCCCATTTCAGTTCTTCGCCATGAGCATCAAATTTTTTTCTTTTTGCCGTGAGTTCTTCTATTTCAATTTTGTATATGTTAACTATTTGCAGTCCGGATTCTACTGCCAAATTAAAATATTCCATTTTTGTTGGAGCGTATTTTTCACATATGAGCTTTATTGCCCTTAATTTTTCTTGCTCATCTTCCACCGGGACTATTGTTCCTTTTACAAGGGATGATTCATATTCTGTTGTAAAAACCTTACTTGAAAGAACTCCTGCAGCAGATTTATCTTCCATTATTCCATTTAATTCTTCCTTTGAATAAATTTCAGGAACCTTAATCTGACCTGCAAAGGATACACTGACCCTATGACCTTTCTCGAATATATCTACCTTTTTACCGCTTAAAGCCGAATGGAAATATAAATTGCCGCCATCTCTTACTATGGAAAGAGGTATGCCATAGGGTTCATTATTTTCATCAATCATGGAAACCACACCGTAATCTGCCCTGTCTATAACCTCAATCCCAAATTCTCTGCTCATTTCCCTGTCTTTTCGTCTCATATACTCTACCTCACAATCTCTATTATTAAAATTTCATGTCCCCGTGCATACTGCGAATAGTACTTCCGGAACTTAATTACCATTATTTTACATTAATCGTTTTTTACATTTTTTCTTGTGCCAGTAGGTTATATAAAAAAGCTGATGTTTCTTTCCTGTTTTTTAATATTATAGTTTTCTCACTATATTTTTTTATTGTTTCAGCGTATTGTTCTTGTTTTTCTTTTAACCTTCCGTCTATCAGAATCCATTTAATAAATTCATAATCCAGTTTTTCATCACATCCATCTGCAATGCTTTCGCGGGTTTTTCCTTTATATTTTCTATATCGGGCAAGTACCTGACGCAAACAGATCCATCTGGAGAAATTCATGTATATAATCACGTCTGCTTCCTCCAGCCTTCTCTCTCTGAAAAACTTTGTATAATTTCCGTCAATAATCCAACTTCCATTACTGTCCAAAAAATCTTTTACAATAGCTTTAGCTGTTTCAACATCCCGTTCTTTCCAATTTTCCTCAAATTGTATTTTATCCAGATATAAAACAGGGCAATTATAAAAACTCCCTAGCCGACCTGCCAGCGTAGATTTACCCGAACCGCTGTATCCGATTATTGCAACCTTCATTTCTACCTCTGAATGTTTTCTCTTTTATTATTTACAATCATAGCATAATTGTTTGTAATGTTCTACTACTTATTAGCTAATACAGCAGAATATATATGCCAGGTTAAATATTTCACAGCAATAATATTGATTAAGTTGTTTTTTATTCACAATAATATAAACCTCAGAACTGGATATTTTCATTCCGTTTAGAGGTTTAATTTTTGCCAAGTATTCTGTTCATATTAGTGCTTTTACATTTCTCTTCTGCCTTCCATGGCCCTCATGAGAGTTACTTCATCGGCATATTCTATGTCACCGCCAACAGGTATTCCATGGGCTATACGGGTTGTTTTAATACCCATGGGCTTTATTAGACGGGATATGTATACTGCCGTTGCTTCGCCATCAATGGTAGGATTTGTGGCTAATATTACCTCAACAATATCAGAATTAAGTCTTGTTACCAGGTTCTTGATATTGATATCGTCAGGGCCTATTCCATCAAGGGGAGATATGGTTCCGTGAAGCACATGATACATGCCTTTATATTCCTTTGTCCTCTCCATTGCAGATATATCTCTTACATCCTCCACCACACATATGGTTGAATGATCCCGTTTAACATTGTCGCATATGTTGCAGGTATCTCCTTCTGTGAGATTTCCGCATATCTTGCAGTGCCTTGTATACTTTTTTGCATTAACTATTGCATTTGCAAGCTCCAGGACATCACTGCCCTTCATGTCAAGTATATGAAAGGCAAGACGCTGAGCAGACTTTCTTCCTATACCGGGAAGCTTTGCCAGTTCCTCTATGAGTTTAGTAATTGGCGGTGTATACTGCTCCATTATAATAACCCTGGAATATTTACTCCGCCTGTAACCTTTCTCATTTCATCTTCAGTCATTTCATCTGCTTTTCTGAATGCTTCATTTATGGCTGCAACTATCATATCCTCAAGCATTTCCACATCATCCTTATCCACTACCTCAGGATCTATCTTAACGCCAAGCAAAGCCTTTTTGCCGGATACTCTGACAGTAACAGCACCTCCTCCGGAGGTTGCTTCTACTTCTCTTTCTTCAAGCTCTTTTTGCATATCCTCCATCTGCTTCTGCATTTTTTGAACCTGCTTCATCATATTATTCATATTTCCGCCGCCGGGCATTCCCATAGGCATTCTTTTACCCTTGCTCATTTTTAATCCTCCTGCTTAAATTCAACTATTTCTTCACCAAATTCATTTTTAAGGTCTTCATACACATCTTCCATTGCGGGAAGAGAACTTTTAGGTTTCTCCTCTCCTTTTATAATAAATTCAACTTCACATTCCTCGTTTAAAAAGCTGCTTAAAACTTCTTTAAATTTCTGCCTGTTCTTGGGCTGATTTGCAGCACTTATATGAAAAGTAAACTTAGGGTCAAATTCAAATACCGCTTTCTTATTTGATACTTCGCATAATTGAGATTCCCTTATAATTGCCTGAAGTCCGGCATTTTCACTCCTTATCTTTTTAAGGATTGTTTGCCATCCGTTCATTATGGCATTGTAAATTGCTTCATCGCTTTTATTTTCGCTATTCCCGGAACTTTGCTCCGGTTCTGTGGATTTTTGAGTTTCATAACTTTCTGAAATCGTCTGTTCAGGCATTTTATTTATAACAATTGAGGGTTTTTTTTCATCATCCTTAATTGAAGCTCTTTTTATATCCGCAGTTGCCTGTTTTACCGGTATGCTGTTGTTCTTAAAACTGTTTTCCAGCTCCTGAATTTTGTTCATGATTTCATCAGCATTATTAATTGAATGCAGCATCTTAATCAGCCTTGTCTCTAATATAACCCTTGAATTCAAGGCTCTTTTGCATTCTAACTGTGTAACTGACAGTTCTTCTATTATTCTTACAATTTCATCAACAGAAATTTTGCTGCTTAATCTTTTAATATCTTCCGACTCTTCCTCAGATATTCTCATTAAATTGTCTGTTGAATTGGTTGTTTTTATAATAAGCATATTTCGAAAACATATTATCAGTTCATCAAGGAAAATTGAAACTTCTTTTCCTTCGTTCAATATGTTATCCACCAATATCATTGTATTTTTAATGTCTCTGCTGACTATGCAATTAGCTGCTTCTAAAATTACCTGGTAGTTTACAGTTCCAAGTAAATCTATTACTGTTTCATAATCAACCTTTTCATTATTATTAAATGACAGGCACCTGTCCAATATGCTTTGAGCATCTCTCATGGCTCCTTCAGAGTTGGAAGCAATAAGCTTCAGTGCTTTTTCATCATATTCAACACCTATTTCTTCGCATATCTTTTTCATGCTTTCTACAATTACAGATGTATTAATTCTTTTCAAATCAAATCTTTGACATCTTGATAGTATTGTAGCAGGTATTTTCTGAGGCTCTGTTGTTGCAAGTATAAACAGCAAATACTCAGGAGGTTCTTCCAGGGTTTTAAGAAGGGCGTTGAATGCACCTTTTGAAAGCATATGTACTTCGTCTATTATATAAACCTTATACTTGCTTTTTACCGGTAAAAAATTAACCTTGTCTCTTAATTCCCTGATATCCTCAACACCGTTGTTTGAAGCAGCATCCATCTCTATAACATCCATGTTGGTTTCATCCAGTATGCTTTTACATATCTCGCATTCATTGCATGGGTTTCCATCATGGTTGTTAAGGCAGTTTACAGCTCTTGAAAATATTTTTGCCGTAGATGTCTTGCCTGTTCCTCTAATTCCGCTGAAAAGATATGCATGTGCAATATTATCCGTCTTTATTTGATTTTTAAGTGTCCTGATAACGTGCTCCTGCCCAAGAACATCATCAAATGTTTTGGGGCGGAACTTTCTATACAAAGCTTGATGTGACAATTATAACCACCTGACCTCATAATGGTAATTTTTTAAAATTATATCATAATTATTTTTATAAAGCAATAAAAAGCGAATTCCTTTGATAATTGAAAAAATGCAATGAAAAACACATTGCATTTTTTGCATTTATCTTTTATTATATATACAATCTTGAAGTTTTTATGTTATTCATAATATCCTGAATTATTTATTCAAATAATATTTTACCGTACTGTAAAGCATATAAAATGTGGAAATAACGATTACAATTAAACACAAAATTAATATTATCTTATTCATAGGAACCTCTGCATTTTTTCTATTTAATATATAGACGTAAAAAATAACCTGTTTGTTGCAGGCTTTATAAATTTATTTTAAAATATTTCCTGCCAAGACATTCACCCAAACGTCAGAATACTGATATTTTATATTTTTAAAGCATTTGTTAAGTTTTCTTAATACTTTTATTTTATTGATGTATGTGAAATTTTGTTAAATATATGTTAAAATAAATATTATGATTTTTTGGAGATAAAATGAATATTAAACAAATAAGAGATTTAACTATATTAGATTTTGATAAAGACATATACCTGGGCATCTCATGTGATTCCTGCGGAGGAATCGGGTTAAAGGAGCATGATTTTATTAAAGCTGAACCTCAGCTAATAGCCTATCAAACTGGAAAGGTTGCCATTGCTGAGCTTATGAGCATGGGATTTGCTCCCATGGTACTGGCCAATGGTCTTGCGGTTGAAATGGATGACACGGGAAAGCAACTTATAGAGGGATTTAATCAGTTATTGTCAGAGCTTAAGACTATCAGAATTCATTTAACCGGAAGTACCGAGGAAAATATCAAAACAGTTCAAACCGCAATGGGCGTTACATGCATAGGTATATGCAACAAAGAAAAATTAAAATATAAAAAAACCTTGAAGGGAGATGTATGTCTTCTCTTGGGAATGCCTCTTGTGGGAGATGATGTGGTAAATAACCCGGATAAAATTCTTGAAATAGATGATTTTGAAAAGTTATATTTATGTGATTACATAAAAGAGATGCTGCCTGTAGGCTCACGAGGCACTGCTGCCGAACTTGGAGATTTATGTAAATACAACAGTCTAACTATAAAGCATAATGAAAACATTTCTGTAGACTTAAACCATTCAGGAGGTCCTTCATGCAGCTGCCTAATTACAATAGAGGAAAGGTATGTTGACATAATTAAAAGTTTAGTTAATAAACCTATTGAGTTTATCGGAAAATTCCACTAAAAAATTTTGTTTTGGGAAACATTAGCAAATTTCCTATTTTTTATTGTCTGCTATTGTAGTATGAACGAATAACTTAAAAAGGTATTTTTTATTGACCCCTAACAAATTTATGCTATAATGAAGTTACATATTAATATGAACTTTATTGCAATGACTATAGGAGAAAAATAAAGTATGGCAGAGAAATACCTATAAAATCAAGGAGGAATGAGCATGACCGACAGAGAATTATTAGAAAAAGTTGTTGCACAAATTGATAAAGGTTTTAATGATGTAAAGAACGAAATTAAAGATGTAAAATCTGATGTTATTGATTTAAAGAATGAAGTCAAAGATGTAAAATCTGATGTCAATGATTTAAAGAATGAAGTCAAAGATGTAAAATCTGATGTCAATGATTTAAAGAATGAAGTTAAAGATGTAAAATCTGATGTTATTGATTTAAAGAATGAAGTTAAAGATGTAAAATCTGATGTCAATGGTTTAAAGAATGAAGTTAAAGATGTAAAATCTGATGTTAATGCTGTAAGAAACGAAATGCAGGAAGGATTCAAAGGAGTTTACACAACAATTCAGGATGAATTTAACAACGTATATGCAGAGTTTAAAGATATTCAGATAACCCTTGAAAATGAAACTAATAAAAATATTCAGCTGATTGCAGAGGGACACTTTAATCTAAGCTGTAAACTTGACGATGCCTTGAAAGTAGAAAGAGAAAAAGAATTAATGCTTATAAGACTTACACGCCTTGAAAATGACGTAAGGAGACTCAAGGCCAGGATTGAAGAAACTGCCTGATATAAAAATTGCACCCTTTATGGTGTACAAAAATACACCTGTTGCAAAAAACAAGTTCATTCGCCAGTCAAATCATACCATATAATCTTTTATAATCCTTTAAATATGAAGGATTTTTTTATGCCTGGGAAAATCATTGGGATAAAAAACCAAAAGGCAACTTCCATAGCAATAAATTGCCAAAAAGTTGCCAAAAGCGAATCCACCATTATTCCATGTTGTATTTCTTCTTAAATCTGTCAACTCTGCCGCCTTTATCAACAAACTTTTGTTTGCCTGTAAAGAATGGATGACATTCTGAACATATTTCAACTTTGATTTCGTCAAGTACTGAACCAGTTTCAAATGTATTTCCACATGCACATTTAACAGTAACAGTTTTGTAATCTGGATGTATTCCTTTTTTCATACTGTTCACCTCTTTCTCGCTCTATATTAATCATATAATATTATCAATTTACCTTCAGTATTATAACATAGGGCAAATCATATTACAATGTTTTTTTTGTTTTATTAATCATTAATAGTTTCTGTCTACAAGGTCATCTTTCATTTTATCTACATTAAACAGCTGAGTTGATGCCTGTTTTATGAAATCTTCATTAGTCTTGGTTTTCACCAGACCATCAATTAATCTTTCAGTAACGTCTGCAATTGAAAAATTGCTCATTGCTTTTCTTAGCTGCCAGATTGTCTGAAGTTCTTCTGAGTTTAACAACAGTTCTTCTCTCCTCGTCCCGGATTTATTTATATCCAGAGCCGGGAAAATTCTTTTTTCAGATAACTTTCTGTCAAGATGGATTTCCATGTTTCCTGTTCCCTTAAATTCTTCAAATATCATATCGTCCATACGGCTTCCTGTTTCTATCAGGGCACTTGCCAAAATTGTCAAGCTGCCGCCATATTCTATATTTCTTGCAGCTCCAAAGAATCTTTTTGGTCCGTACAATGCTCCCGGATCAAGCCCTCCTGAGAGTGTCCTTCCTGTTGGGGTTATTGTAAGATTATATGCCCTTGAAAGCCTTGTTATGCTGTCCAGAAGAATTACCACATCCTTTCCCTGCTCAACAAGCCTTTTAGCTCTTTCCAGAACCATTTCCGCAACCTTGATATGATTTTTCGGAAGTTCGTCAAAGGTAGAATACACAACATCTCCCTTAACAGATCTTTTCATGTCTGTAACCTCTTCCGGACGTTCATCTATTAAAAGCATAATAATTTCCACTTCAGGGTAATTTTCTGCAATACTGTTTGCTATGTTTTTCAAAATTGTTGTTTTTCCTGCCTTTGGGGGCGCAACAATCATACCTCTTTGTCCTTTGCCGATAGGAGCAATCAAATCTATTAATCTCATGGTTATGTTAATTGCCGAGCTTTCAAGCTTAATTCTTTCATTTGGATAAATAGGGGTGAGTGAATCGAAGTCTTTTCTGTTTCTTGCTAATTCAGGATTTTCATCATTTACTTGCTTAACATACAATAGAGCTTTAAATTTTTCCCCTTGCTTTGGTGGTCTTGTTATACCGGCAATTTTATCTCCGGTCTTCATATGAAATCTTCTTATTTGAGAAGGTGATATATATACATCCTCATCACTTGTCAGGTAATTGTTTGTTCTTAAAAAACCGTAGCCATCAGGATGAGTTTCTAATATTCCAGCAACCTTCACGGCTCCGTCACCACTGGATTCAATTTCCTCAACAATCTTATCAGGAAGGTTTGTTACGTTGAATCCTGTTCCGGAAGTGCCTGTCGAATTTTCTTCACTTTCAAATTGTTCCAAATTTTTTGCACGTTCAGTAAAATCTGTCTTATTTGATTCTTTATTATTTACATTCTCGGTTGCCTGAATGCCATCTTTTTTTATTGAATTTTCATTCTCGAAGTATTCACTTAATTTTATAAGTAGTTGTTCTTTTTTATACTTATAGGCATCACGCATGCCCTTTGACTTGGCCAGCTCTTTCAACTCTGACAGCTTCATGCCGGCTAATTGGTCTTTATCCATAAAAACCTCCATTATGTAATTTATATCATTTATGGAATATACAAGATATGTGCTTGATAAGTGGCTTTATAATATCATTTAATCTTTTATTAGTCAAGAATTTAATTATATGCTTTTTGTTACTTTTTTAACCTTTGTGTTGATTTTTATTTTATTAGTAATATAATTAATATATATATACTATTCGTGAGGTAAACAATGACTGATTTAAAAATTTGTGTAGGAAGTGCGTGTCATTTAAAAGGCTCCAATGATGTTATAGAAATATTCAAAAATTGTGTTCACAGCAGAGAAGCTGAGAATGATGTTGTAATTAAGGGTGCTTTTTGTCTTGGGCATTGTACTGAAGCTGTTTCTGTATGCTTTAATGACAAAATCTATTCAATAAATACTGATACTGCAGAAAAGTTTTTTGATGAAGTAGTAATGGAACATGTAAGGAGGAACCAATGAGAATACTTGATTTTTACCCTGCTAATTGTAAGAACTGCTACAAATGTGTACGAAACTGCTCTGTAAAAGCCATTAAAATGATTGATGACCAGGCTCAGATTGTTGAGGAAAAATGTATTGCATGCGGCACATGTTTTTCGGTATGTCCCCAAAATGCACGAAATATTCACAGCGATCTGGAAAATGTTACACACGCATTGAAAGAGGGCAAAAAAATAATTATATCTATCGCACCTTCTTATCTTGGAGTATATGATGAGCCTTATAAGCTGATATCTGTTCTCAGGTACCTTGGAGCTGACCTGATTGAGGAAACAGCCATTGGTGCTGCAAAAGTCACTGAGCTTTACAAGGAATACATTGAATCCACTGACGCAAAAAATGCCATAACCACTTGCTGTCCAACGGTAAACATGATGGTTCAAACTTATTATCCCGATTTGATACAGTATTTAATTCCTTTAGATTCCCCAATGATAGCTCACTGCAAAATGATAAGAAACAGATATGGCAGTGATGCGTTCATAGTGTTTTTAGGACCATGCATTTCAAAAAAATGCGAAGCCTACGGCTTTCAGTTCTCAGGTCTTATTGATGCGGTAATTTCTTTTGAGGAGGTTGACAAGCTGTTAGAAATTAGAAATATAAATATTTCAACCTTTGAAGAATCATATCCCGACCTGGAAGGAAGCTATACGGGCAAAAAATATCCGCTGGAAAACGGTATTTTAGATGGGATGAAGAACATAATAAGCGAAAGCAGGTTTACTCCCCTGTCTATAACGGGTATAGATAATTTAAGAGGTGCTTTTGATGCTATGAATGAGGGTGATTTATCAAATGTACTGGTGGAAGCCAACAGCTGCATAGGAGGTTGTCTTGGTGGACCCGCTGTTCCAAGGAAAAGCAAAAATGTCTTTGTAAGAAAAACTAAAACAAAATCAAGAATACACCCGTTAATTAACAAACAATACAGAAATTACAGTGATGAGGAGAAAAATCTAAATTATTTAAGAACCTTTAGAAACAAACAGTATATACACCCTTATTATTCTGAGGAGGATATAAGGAGTGTGCTGGAGCAAACAGGGAAGCACACAAAGGAAGATGAGCTTAACTGCGGTGCCTGCGGGTATGACACATGCAAGGATAAGGCAATATCTGTCCTTGAAGGATTGTCCTATCCTCAGATGTGTATGCCTTACATGCGAAGTGAAGCAGAAAAAATTTCAAACATTTATTTTGAGTATTCACCAAGTATTATCGTAATTGTGGATCTGAATTTAAACATACTCGACTTAAATCCTGTGGGTGAAAAGGCGTTTAAAACCACCATTGGAAAAATGCGAAACAAGCCTCTTTCTGTTATCATGCCCGATGATGACTTTAAAGCAGCTGTCGATGCAGAGGAAAATATGGTGGGAAGAAAGCTGGAACTTAATAACTACAGCATGGTTGTTTTTGAGCGCATCATTTATCTTCCGAAAAACAAAATTTTGTTTGGGATACTTAACGATATTACTGCAGAGGAACAGAAAAAAGAGCAATTGGTAAATTTCAAATTAAATACTCTTGAAACCGCAGACAGGGTAATTGAAAAACAAATGAGAGTGGCACAGGAAATTGCTGGACTGTTGGGAGAAACCACCGCCGAAACCAAAGCAGCTCTCCTCAAGCTTAAAAAAGTTGTTTTAGAGGAGAGTGAAGATTAATAATGGATAATTTCATAGATATAAATTATAAAAGTATAAACAAGTACACAGAGGAGTTATGCGGCGACAAGGTGGAATACATTTATGATGATGAAGGCTGCATTATTGTAATGTCTGATGGACTGGGAAGTGGTGTAAAAGCAAATATACTTGCTACAATGACGACAAAGATTGCCGTAACCATGTTGAAAAACGGTGCGTCCATCGATGATACCATAGAAACTATAATTAACACTTTGCCTGAATGCAAGGTAAGAAAGCTTGCTTATTCCACCTTCACCATAATCAGAATAGACAATAACAACAATGCATATATTGCTGAATATGACAATCCTCCATATTTTTATTATTCACACAAGAGAATAATGAGCGTTGATAAAAACGAAAGAATAATCGGTCAAAAAAAAATTTACGAATCCTACCTAAAGCTTGAAGAGGGCGATACTATCTGTGTTGTAAGCGATGGCGCCATCCATGCCGGAATCGGTCAGATGCTTAATTTAGGCTGGTGCTGGGATGACGTTAATGAGTATCTTAAGGATTTAAACGAAGTAAACAGATCTCCACAGCTAATTAACGGCAACTTCATAGGTGTTTGCAGCAACCTGTATAATAATAAACCCGGTGATGATACCACAATAATGACAATAAAGGTAAGAAGACCCGAAGTAATAGATTTATTCATAGGTCCTCCTGCCGATAAATCTCTTGATATAAAACTTGCCGAAATTATGAAAACAAGTAATAACATGAAAATAATCTGCGGCGGAACAACCGCACTGATTGCAGAGCGTGAACTGGGAAGAACCCTTGAGGTTGATATGGATACCATGAGAGACGACGTTCCCCCGATGGCATTTATGGAAGGCTTTGACCTTATTACGGAAGGTGTTCTCACGCTTGGTAAAACCTTGGAAAATATTAAAAAATTAAACAATTCAAGCTATGAACATGTAATAAAGTACGACGATTATGACGGGTGCTCCTTATTAACCCAGATGCTTATGGACATAGGAACCCACATAAATATATATATAGGAAGAGCTGTAAATCCTGCTCACCAAAATCCAAATTTTCCAATGGGCTACAATATTAAGCAAAATATAATTGACACTTTGACGGAAGAGCTGAAAAAAGCAGGTAAGCATGTACAAATCTGGTACTTATAATTTCAAGCAGCCCTCCATAGAGCAACTATGGAGGGTTTGACTATTTTACATATGCATAACCAGGTTTTTTATCCAGTGCATGAGTTGTGTCAATAAAACGTATTGTACCGGATTTTGAACGTGTAACCATGGAAGAGGTTCTTGCTCTGTTGTTTGCCATGTATCTCACTCCCTTTAAAAGCTCCCCGTCAGATACTCCCGTTGCAGCAAATATAATATCATCACCAAGTGCCAAATCTTCCATTGTAAGAACTCTGTTCCAGCAATCCCCTGCCATTTCCCTGCTTCTTCTTTCCTCCTCCGCATTGTCCGGTCTCAAAATTCCTTGAAATTCTCCTCCAAGGCATTTAATTGCGGCAGCAGAAATAACCCCTTCAGGAGCTCCTCCCTTGCCTATAAACATATCTACGCCTGATTCGCTGAAGCATGTTGCTATGGCTGCAGCCACATCTCCATCTCCAAACAGCTTTATTCTTGCCCCCACGCTTCTCGCTCTTTCAATTAAATCCCGATGCCTGTCCCTATCCTGCATTATTACAGTTACCTCCGTAATATCCTTGTGCAGCGCTTTTGCCACATTGTACAGGTTTTTTTCAATTGAAGCCGTAATATCAATACATCCCTTAGACTTGGGGCCTGCTGCAATCTTATCCATATACATATCCGGCGCATGCAGGAGACAGCCCTTTGGCGCCACCGCCACTACGGACAAGGCTCCGGGAAGTCCTTTTGCAACAAGATTTGTTCCATCAAGGGGATCCACGGCAATATCTATCTCAGGCGCTCCTTCTTCCCATGTCCCAATTTTTTCACCTATATAGAGCATCGGTGCCTCATCTAACTCTCCTTCGCCAATAACAACCGTTCCGGCAATATCAAGAACCTGAAACATGCTCCTCATTCCATCTACCGCTGCCTGATCCGCTATTTCCTTGTTACCTCTGCCCATGTACTTACCACACCCTAACGCAGCTGCTTCTGTAACCCGGACTATATTCAATGCTAATTCTCTGTCCATACTTCTCCTTTTAATTATATAATATGTCTGATTATTTATATTTTGGATATATGTTATATTCTATTTCATATAAAGTTATACTATAAATACAAAGTTTTTTCTACCCAATTACAAATATTTTTTAATTATTTCAGATAATTAATATATTAACAACCAATTGACTATATATTGCAAATAAGGTAAAATGGTGTCAGGCAAAAAATATTATATGGAGGTTACCTATGGAAAAATTAATTATTACAGCCTGCTTGACAGGAGCTGAAGTAACGAGAGAGCAACAACCCAATCTTCCTCTTACACCGGACGAAATCGCCGAGGCAGCATATGAATGCTACAAGGCAGGAGCATCAATGGTGCATGTACATGCAAGAGACAAGGATGGAAATCCAACGCAGGATTACGAAGTTTACAAGGAAATCAAAGAAAAAACTGAGGCTAAGTGCAACATAATATTCCAGCCTTCTACCGGCGGTGCAACATGGCACACTCCTGAGCAAAGAATGCAGCCAATTGAATTAAAACCGGAAATGGCAACCCTTAGTATGGGAACATGTAACTTTGCTGATGATGTGTTCATGAACACAGAAGAAAACATCAGAATATTTGCAAAACGTATGAATGAGCTTGGAGTTAAACCCGAACTGGAATGCTTTGAAAAAGGCATGGTGGATACAGCAATACGCATGTCAAAAAAGGGACTTATAAAAACACCCATGCATTTTGACTTTGTTCTCGGAGTTGCAGGAGCAATGGGCGGAGAACTGAGAGATTTACTATACATGGTTGAATCAATACCCGCAGGTTCAACATGGACAGTGGCAGGTGTGGGAAGATACCAGCTTCCTTTGAACATAGCCGCCATAATACTTGGTGGTCATGCAAGAACAGGATTTGAAGATAACATCTATTACTCAAAAGGAGTGCTTGCAGAGTCCAACGCTCAATTGGTAGAAAGAGTTGCTCGTATTTCAAGAGAATTCGGACGTGAAGTGGCAACACCGGACGAAGCAAGAGTAATACTTGGACTTAAATAAGAACAGATAAAAAAAGCGCACAGCGCTTTTTTTATTTCATACCGCTCTATTGCTCCATAGCCAGTTCAACCAGCTTGACAATCAGGTCGCTGTATTCAATGCCAATCTTTCGAAGCATCGATGGGTACCTGCTCAAATCTGTAAGCCCGGGTATGGTATTTATTTCGTTTAAATATATTTTATTTTCAGGGGTTACAAACATGTCGACTCTTGCCAATCCCCTGCATCCCAAAGCTCTGTATGTTTTTTCAGCAATGCATTTTGCTTCTTCCTTCAATTCATCGCTGATTCTTGCAGGACAATGAATTTTTGAATTGTGCTGGCTGTACTTTTCCACATAATCAAAAAAGTCGTTTTTAGTGTCAATTTCATCTACTTCTCCGATTATCAATTCTTCGTTGCCTAAAACTGCACATCCAATTTCAAAACCTTCAATCATCTTTTCAATAACCACTTTATTGTCATGCTGGAAGGCTTCCATTATTCCTCTTTCAAATTCATCATAATTTCTTATCTTGCTTATTCCGATAGATGAACCATTGTTAGCAGGCTTAATAAACATTGGAAGCGAAAACCTTTCAAGAGCCTCATCATACAGATTCTTAACATTCAGCTTATTTGAATTTACGGCAGAAATATATGGAGCTGTCTTAATCCCTGAATTTTCACATATAATATGAGTAAATTCCTTGTCCATACACACTGCTGAGGATGTCATATCGCACCCAACAAAGGGAATAGCCGTCATCTGGCAAAGCCCCTGTATAGTTCCATCCTCACCGTTTCTGCCGTGAAGTACAGGAAATATGCAGTCAACTTCTAATTTTTCATATGTACAATCATCAGGATTAAGTTTTATAAACCCTTTAAAATCTTCTCCCATGCTGAGAAGCACCGGGCACAAATTACCCTTGTACCATGTATCATCATTTATTTTATCAGTAGTTCCATCATACAAAAACCACTTTCCCTCCTGGGTAATACCTATCAATGTCACATCAAATAGTTCCTGCGGAACATTGTCTATAATTGCTGCTGCCGAATGCAATGAAACCGAATATTCATCGGATTTACCCCCAAACAATATTGCTAATTTAGTTTTCATTTCCTTCCTCCAAATCCTTTAATTTATTTGCTATATATTCAAGTTTTAAAAACCTGGAACCCTTGATTAAAATTGAACAGTCAATACTTAAATATTTTTTCAGATATTCGGTTGCTTCTTCCTTAGTATCAAATTCTGCAATACTTTTAATACTTGTATTTTCTCTTGCTCCAATAGCCATATATTTTGCTTCCTGACCAATGGTAACAAGCTCGTCAATATTGTGAGATGCCAAGTCCTTTCCCACCTTATAATGCATATCATGACTCATTTCTCTGTATCCAAGCATATCGCCAAGCACAACTATTTTCTTTTGTGAGCGTATAAGGCCGAATATTTCCAGCGCCGCATTGATACTTACAGGATTTGATTTATAGCAGTCATTAAGTATAGTACACTTATTAATTTTTATCAATTCATTTCTCAATCCTGTTTTGTCTATTTTTAAAAGCCCAAGGCATATTTCTTCCGGCGTCATCTCCAATTCTTCAGCAGCAAGTATTGCCGCCATGGAATTTAATGCCTGATGCTTTCCAAGCATGTCTGCATGGAGCTCTCCAAGACGTTCATCACTTACTGTAAATGTTATTCCGCTTAAATCCTCGCTGAAGCTTTTAAGATACAATGTGTTGGATTCTTTAATTCCAAAGGTCTGTTTCCTTATGCTGTTTTTTATTTCCGAATCATTAATCGTATCCCGGATAAGAGAATCGTCACCAAAATATATGAATACTCCATCGTCCTTAATTCCATTAGCAATCTGCACTTTTTCCCTTGCTATTTCTTCAATTGAAGGAAAATTATCTATATGTACAAGTCCGACACTTGTTATAATTCCTATATCAGGCTGTACAAGCTGTGTAAGAAAGTCTATTTCTCCGGCTTTTTCCATTCCCATTTCAATAACAGCTACTTCACAATCCTCATCAAGGCTCAACAACGTATACGGAACTCCAATTTCAGTATTGTAATTACCCATAGTTTTCTGAGTTTTAAACCTTTGTGACAGTATGCTTGCAGTTATGTCCTTTGTTGAGGTCTTTCCATTACTCCCTGTAATCCCAACAAATTTAGCTTTTAATTTATTTCTGTAAAAATAAGATAAATCCTGAAGAGCTTTTACCGTATCATCAACTAAAATTACCGGAATTTCAATGGGCGGGTCAGGTTCATTCTTATTCCAAAGGGTTGCGGCAGCACCACTTTTAACAGCATCTTTTGCATAGCTATGCCCGTCAGACGTCATTCCCTTTATTGGGACAAACAAATTATCCCTGCAAACCTTTCTCGAGTCTATACTTACTCCGCATATGTATTTATCAGAATCAATACTTCCTATGCATTGAGCATTTAAAACCTCGGCTGCTTCTGTTACTTTTATTTTTATCATTTAGCGCCTCTTAATTTAATATAATTAATTATACTAATTAATTATATTGTAATTCAACTATATAATCAATAACAAAAAAATTACCAGGTGGTAATATTTAAAATAAAAAATTTAGTCATAAATCAGAAAACCTTGTTGCCACATAATAAAGCAAAGGCAAGTGCTCCTCAAACATTTGCCTTTACTAATAGAAACTATATTCGAAACCTTCACATTTAACCCATAATGCTAATTTTAACTGTGTAAACGAGCGCTGCAACTAAACTGGCAATAATCGGCAATATCACAGTCTCTACCGCAACAGCTTTATATCCTTTATTATAGCCAACACCACTCAAAGTAAACAACATAACAATAGTGCCACACCATGGCATTGAATCCAGTCCTCCGGATGCAATTGCTGCAACACGGTGAATTATTTCCGGCGGAAAACCCATGGCAAGGAACTGTTTGCCGAATAAATCCATAGTAAGCTTTATTCCTCCTGCTGCAGATGCACAAATACCGGATATAACTGTCGTAACTACAGCAATCTTTGCCAACCCATTAATCGGAAGCATCATGACACTATCACGAACAATTGCAAATACCGGAGTTACAGAAATTACACTACCAAGACCTACAACGGCTGAAACCAGAATACAAGGCATTATCCCATCGTTAAACCCCTGTGAAATACAATCAGCCATATTTGTAATACTTTTATAAAACATAATTGCCGATAAAATGCAGCCAATAGTAAATCCTGCTATCATGCTTACACCCAAGAAGTTAACAAGAATCAATGTAATAATAACAGGTGTAATGGAAATAACGAATGAAGGAGCTTTTTCGTTCATTTCTTCATCCGAAATACTTTCTCCATGTGTTGTGTATGCTTCAGGAATATCCCAGGACAAATCCTTTTGACTTTTTTTAATTTCGTATTTGATGTATATAAGTCCAACTACCAGCAAAAATAATGACGCAACAATTCCTTCAAAAGGTGCGGCAGTTGTAGAAGTACCTAATGATTCTGCAGGAATCAGGTTAATAACCTGCAGACTTCCCGGGCAATACATTGCAAATGTTGCTACCGATAATCCGGTAACTCCAGGAAAAAGAGTCCAGGGAATTCCTGCTCGTGGAAAAATGACCTTTGCAAAAGGTAATAAAACAAATAACGTAACCGGTACAGTAATACCAGAATATACTAACAATGCACCCACCATAACATATATAATAAGCGCCATATTTGTTCCTGCCTTTCGAATCAATGTATCACCAATTCTCCAGGCCGCACCGCTATTGCTGTAAAATCCCCCCAACAATGCTCCTAAAGCAATAATTATTGCCCAACTCTTTACAAAGCCAGTAAATCCATCCATGTAAGGCCCTGAAATAGCATCAAAAAATCCGATACCACTTGTAATTCCAATTAATCCAGCACATAACACCGCAATCAGAAACATGGAAATCTTTTTCCATGAGCCCCCAATCAATAAAGCAAAACTTGCGATAATGCCTAATGCGCTCAATGCAACCATATACTTCATTTCCTCCTAATTTTTCTATTTTCCCCTCAGGAAAGTCTTACTCTTTTCCTACTTTTACTCCCATTTTGTCCTCATAATATTTAACCATGGCAACCTGGTCTTCATCAATATGTCCGTTGTCAAGCATCCAGTCCATTACATGAAGCACCATATCTGTCATTGGAAGATCAACTCCAAGTTTATGTGCATATTGCTTTGCATTAATAATATCCTTACGATGGACTGCAATCCTGGCACCGGGTTCATAATCCCGGGAAATCAGTTTTGGAATCTTATTATCATATAAAGCGCCACCTAAAAATCCTGAACGGGTAGCTTCAAACGTTTTTTGTAAATCAACTCCTGCTTTTGCTGCAAAGGCATAACCTTCTGCATAGGCAACCAGGATAGCTCCTCCAATCAGATTATTCACAAGCTTTGTCATACTCCCGCTTGCACTTCCTCCCATATAAACCGGAGTCCCCATACATTTAATGATGGATTCCACCTTTTCATATGCTTCTTTGTCACCACCCACCATAATGGCAAGTGTTCCTGCAATTGCCATGGGATTTCCACCACTCACCGGTGTATCAAGCAAAAACATTCCTGCATCTTTGACCTTTTCATTCAATTCAAGCACAATATCCGGTGCAGTAGAAGATGTATCAATTATTATATTACCAGGTTCTCCCTCGACAATGGCCTGTTCAATTGTTTTGCAGATTATAGTATGGGTGGGCAGGCTCAGAATTATTACATCACAATTGCGGTAAATTTCTTTCGGATCAGTTATAGGTATACCTCCTGCTTCTTTGAAAGAATCCATCTGTTTTTGAACTACATCAAAGCCCATTACCTTACAACCTGATTTTTTTACTACATTTTTTGCCATAGGTAACCCCATTACTCCCAAACCTACAAAACCAATATTTTTCATGTCTTCGTTTTTCCTTTCTTTTATATGATTATTAATTTAAAACATAATATTGTCAATTCATACCACAAAAAAACTTTTACTATGAATCTTATAGTTGTCGTGGATAAAACAGAGGTAAATTAAATATCGGATCAATATTGCGTCCCATAAATATCCCCTCCAGTTCTCCAATGATAATATCCGTTGTTGCAAACACAATGTTCCCTGTATTCATATGTCCAGAAAATGTTGTCCCATTTTTGTCTGCAACTGTATAATGCACATGCAGAGATGGGCTCCCTCCCTCATCCTCACAAATTATACCCGAAACCCCTACTAACTCTGTTACTTCTTTCCATTCAATCGGATCCTGATAAGCATAGGTTCCGGGTTTTCCCGGAATCTCGGCAGGATCAAAGAAACTTACTTCCCTTAAGCTTCCCAGACCTGTCAAAATAGCTCCATGCTTAACATTATTTTCTTTACAGAATCTATTAAGTTCTTCCAGAACATCTTCATTTGGCTGTACCTTTACAGCATATATATTTTTAAACTTTCCTTTTGCACTAACCATACATTCACCTCATTTTAAACTTATTTGTTAAGGGCAATACCCAGTGCATCCAGGCACGCTTCCTTTACTGCTTCTGATACTGCCGGATGCGGGTAAGTCGTATATTCTACTTCTTCCAACACAGCCTCCATCTCAAGCAGTGATGTAAATAATGTCACCATTTCAGACGCAGATGAGCCGGCCATGTGAAAACCTAAGATTTGATGATTTTCTTTTTCTGCAACAACCTTCACAAATCCGTTATTTTTTCCCATTGCAACAGACTTCCCATTGCCTGACAAATCAAACATACCAGTGATGACATCATAGCCGGCACTTTTAGCCTCCTGTTCCGTCATACCTGCAGAAGCAATTTCAGGTTGTATGAAAATAACCTTTGGTACATTCCTGAAGTCAGCCTTACGAACTCCACCAACCATATGCTCTACTGCCACCACACCGCCTTCTGATGCTGCATGAGCCAGTGCAGTCTTACCTGTAACATCACCGGCTGCATAAACACCCGGAACAGATGTTTCCATATAGTCATTAACCTGAATAAAGCCTTTCTCCGTATAAATACCTGCTTCTTTTAGCTTCAGTGAGGCAGTACCGGGTTTTCTACCTGTTGCCACCAAAACATAATCTGCTGTTATACTCTTCACCGTACCATTACTCTCGCAGGAAATATTCTTTCGTCCCTCCTGTGTATCTGCAATTCCGATAACCCTTGTACCTGTCATAGCATGAATTCCATCTGCCAAAAACTGTTTTTTTACCTGCTCTGAGCAAGAAGAATCCATATTGTTTATTAGCTTATCCAGCATTTCTATAACTGTAACTTCTGAACCAAACGAATGTAATATATGTGCCAGTTCACAGCCTATTACACCGCCTCCCATGATTACAACAGACTTTGGAAGACTGGTCATGGAAAGAAGTTGCGTGCTGTCTCCTATATTTACGCCATTAATTCCGGCAACAGGAGGAACAGAATTTTCCGTTCCTGTACAAATCAAAATATATTTTCCTTCATACGCTGTTCCGGTTTCTACATCTACAACCTGTTTTGCTTTTTGAAAATATACTTCGCCCTTGATTACATCAATTTTGTTCTTTTTCATAAGGTAGGTAACACCACTAACCAGCTGCGCAACCACCTGATCCTTTCGTTTCATGACTGCGGCAAAATCTACATCCCGCAGTTCAGCATGTATTCCATACTTAGCAGCATTTCTGATATCCTGCACAATTTCTGCACTTTGAAACAGTGTCTTCGTAGGAATACAGCCCACATTAAGACATGTACCTCCCAATTTTTCCTTTTCAATCACAACAGTCTTCATTCCAAGCTGTGCTGCCCGAATTGCCGCAACATAGCCGCCCGGACCTCCACCTATTACAACCAAATCATATTGCTTAATATCCAAATGTATTGCACCTCCTTGTACCTGCATATTCTGTTATATCAGCATCAGTTCGGGATGTTCTAAATACAGCTGTAAATCCTGCATAATCTTTCCCTGTTCCATACCGTCAAATACGCGATGGTCAAATGTGAACATTACATGCATCAATGTCCTTTCACAGAACTCACCGTTACATTTTGCCAGTTTACTCACAGGTCTTCCAAATCCGAATAAGCCCACCTGTGGCGCATTGGCTATGGGAGATCCGGAATCAATCGGATACATTCCCACATTGCTGACTGTAAAAGATCCTCCGGACTGTTCCCCGGGTTTGAGTTTCCCTTCTCTTGCACGTACAGCAACATCTTTCAATACCTTGCTCAATTCCAGCAATGTCATTTTATCAGCATTGCGTACAACCGGAATTGAAAGTCCTGATTCTGTTGCAACCGCAACATTAATATTTACATATGGATAAGAAGTAACAGCCTCACCATCAAATGTGGCATTTAACAGAGGATGCTTTTCTAACACCTTTACAGAAGCCATTACCAGCAAATCATTAATGGTTATTTTCCATCCAATCGTTTCTTTTTGATCAACCAGCCTTTTCCTAAGCTCAAATAATTCTGTCACGTCAAATTCTGTACTGCTGCTTGCCTGCACCATTGTATCAACACTATTACGAAGATTATTGGCTATAGCACGTCTAATAGATGTAATTGGTGTTCTGACCGGTTTTTCATCAACCGTTCCTGATGATTTCATTACATTAAGATATGCTTCAACATCCTTTGCAACAATCCTTCCCATGGGACCGGTTCCGTTAACCATATGCAAGTCAAGCTTATTTTTCCTTGCTATACTTCTGGCAAGCCCGGAGCTTCTTATACGTCCTTTATTCTGAGTTGTCATATCTGTTTTGACCTCCCAATCGACTTTTTCTATACCTTGCTGAGATGATTGAGATTCTTTTTGCAACTCTAACATATCTTTCTTTTCCTGCTTGTCTGCATCTTGATTTTTTAGAATTGCTTCGTACTCCTCTTTACTTTCTGCCAGAACTGCTACCGGATCTCCAACCTTTACAATGTCGCCAGCTTTTGCCACAATGTGAATGATTCCGTCCGCAGGGCACTCGCAATCAATTGTTGTCTTTTCATTTTCATAAGTAAATGCAACTTCACCTTTTTTGATTTCTGATCCTTCATGTACCAACCATTCTGCTATTGTACCTTCTATCATAGTCAGCCCTGCTTTGGGCATTCCAAAATTTATACTCATGTCACTACTATCAGGTCAAATCCCTGATATTCCTCCTTCCCTACAATATTTTGTTATCAAAACAATGATTTTACAGCAGAAACAATTCTTTTCACATCCGGAATAGAAGCCAGTTCATATTTCACATTATAAGGAAGAGGAACATCCAATGCCGCAACACGAACAACAGGACCATCCAGCTCATCATAAAGCTCCTCCTGAAACATTGCGGCAAATTCTGCGCCAAGACCGCCTGTTTTATTGGTTTCTTCCACAACAACAATCCGATGTGTTTTTCGAATGGATTCATACACTGTATCTTTATCTAAAGGTGCTATGGTTCTGGGATCAATCACCTCTACATCAATTCCTTCATTTTTTAATTCTTCTGCTGCTTCCAGCGAACGTTTTACCATCAGCCCTATGGCAATAACAGTAACATCTGTTCCTTTTCTTTTAACATCTGCAACTCCTACAGGTATCAGATATTCTTCATCCGGAATTTCTTCCTTCACCTGGTATAGTTGTTTTTGTTCAAAGAACAGGACAGGATTGTCGCTCCTGATTGCACTCTTTAATAATCCCTTTGCATCATAAGCAGTAGAAGGTGTTATAATTGTCAGTCCCGGCGAATGTAAAAACAAACTTTCAACACATCCGGAATGCTCTGCACCCGCACCTAAAGCTGAACCTGCAGCACTTCTAATTACCAGTGGTACTTTATATTCGGGTCCGTGCAGATAACGCCATTTCGCTGCGCTCTGAAAAATTTCATTAAACGCCACCAGTAAAAAGTCAGAATACATAATTTCTATGCAAGGTCTCAATCCGCCAATTGCTGATCCAACCCCCACACCTGCTATAGAGTCCTCAGAAACAGGTGTGTTTTTTACTCTGTCCGATCCAAATTCATCTAAAAGTCCCCTAGTCAATCCAAAAATACCACCAAACTGTGCAACATCCTCGCCAAATACTACCACTTTTTTATCACGCTGCATTTCTTCTTTCATTGCGGCATTAATTGCCTGTGCATAAGTAACAAGCATTTGTCTTCCTCCTCAAACTTATTTTTATTAAACATAAAGATTATTGTATATTGTATCCAGTGAAGGCTGTGATGCTTTTTCTGAAGTTTCAATTCCATCTTGAATTTCGGCCTCCACATCGATTTTCATTTTTTCTACATCCGCATCTGTAATATATTTATTTTCTTTCAAGTACTGTTCAAATTTTTTTAGGCAGTCTTTTTTATGCCACTCTTCTGCAACCTTACTATCTCTATATCTTGCCATATCTCCCTCAAAATGCCCTCGCCATCTGTAGCATTTACTCTCCAACACTGCCGGTCCGTTTCCTGCCCTGATATAATCTGTAAGCTCCTTTGCTCCGTCATAAACACTCAGAACATCTGTTCCGTCGACCACCTTTGATATAATATTATAACCTGCAGCCCTTCCTGCACCCGGATTTTCAATGCTGCATCCTTCGCTTGCAGATGTACTGATTGACCATTGATTATTATTCACAATGAACAAAATCGGTAATTTCCATACAGATGCCCAGTTCATTGCCTCATGAACAGTACCCCTGCTGGTTGTTCCATCACCAAAGAAACAATAAACAATATTGTTACCGCCCTGCATTTTTAAAGCATAGCTGACACCCACGGAAATTGGAATATCTCCTGCAAGTGCGCCGGAAATTCCTATAATTCCCTTTCCTTTATCCGCAATATGATTAATGCCGCCCTTTCCGTCAGAGTTACCTCCCATTTTACCCAGGATTTCACAGAAAATGTGACGGTAAGTCAGCCCCACATCATGATAAGCACTTACATTTCGATGTGTAAATTTAAACTGATCACCTTCTTTTCTGGTTGCCAGCACCCCGGTATAGCTTGCCTCTTCACCAACACCGCTATGAATGTGACCAGGAACCCAGCCTTGTGCATAAAGTTCAATAAGCCTTTCTTCCATCAGACGGTCAGAAAGCAGGCATTGATACATATCCAGCAATAACTCTTTTGAATAACTCATAATTGCCTCCCTAAAAATACTTTGACTTTTTAATTATTTAATGTAAAATGTATAAAAATGAATAATTTTTGTGAATACGTTTAACATAAAACCAACATTTTTATATCTGAATTCTATCTAATAGGGCAAAAAGAGTCAATTTACAAAAAACGTTTTTTTGTAATTAAATGAACATACTTTAACAATTTGTACATATTAAGGGAGGTATCTAATATGGAAATTTTTTCGGAAAAGGAAAATAAAAAAAGCACCCTTCGCACAAAGGAAGCTTTATTGAATGCATTATTGACCTTAGTAATGCAAAAGTCATTTGACGAAATTACCGTATCCAACATAATTCAGCTTTCAGGATACAGCCGGACAACCTTTTATAACTATTATGAAGACAAGTATGACATGATTGAAAAAATAATTGATGAGGAAGCCGAGGCCTTTGTAAATGCCGTCTGCAATCCTATACCAGAAAATATTCATATGACTTTTGAATCAGACATTTATATTCCTGGTCTATCTTTATTTGAACACGTGGAGCAAAATAAGAACTTATATTATGTACTTATTCACAATATGTTGCCTAACTACTCAATGGATTCTTTCTGCCAAAAAATAAGCAAGGTTTTTGAGCAGGTAATTTCAATTGAATTATCAGGAAACCTTCAAGAACTGGATTTTCCGCTCTACTGCTATATTACGTCAGACACTTACATTGCATTCATAAAATATTGGGAATTACACAATTTTTCTTTTACTCCAAAATATATGGCACGACAAATGATGACAAATTGGGTAAGAGTAAAAAAAGTATCAAGCGTTTCTGTCAAAAAATTACCTTCTAATTTCAATACTATTGATATTTGAAAACTCTCAATAGCCTCCTTGGAAAATTTCCAAGGAGGCATAAAAAGGATTAGTATAACTGTTAATTGTAATTTTTTATTCCAGTATTGCACCATCGCTTGCTGACTTAACCTGTTTAACATAACGGGCAAGAAAACCTACAAACCTTTATTCGAAAGGTTATCATCCATCTGAAGAAAATAAAATATCGAAAAGTTTTATAGAAGACATGATGCTTGAAAAATTGGATATAGATAATATACCAACCTATTCAGCCAAAATTACAGATAACCTTAAGGAACTTGAAAGCAACTATATAAATTTTTTACTGAATAAATTTGGCGGTGACAAGGATAAATTGTGCAATTATTTAAATATCAGCAAAACAACCTTATGGCGAAAATTAAATTAAAGCTGCTGTACTCTATGTACAGCAGCTTTATTGATTTTTCTTAATACTTCATTTCAGCCATTCTTATATAGCCTTCGTATCTATCTTTTGCATCTTTTTCTGCTTTGATATATAATTCTTCGGCTGTTTCAGGGAATGAAGCTTTCAGTGAAGAATATCTTACTTCTCCTTCAAGGAATTCTCTGAATGAAGCACTTGGAGCTTTGGAATCAAGTATAAACGGATTCTTTCCTTCCTCCTTGAGAAGTGGATTGAATCTGTATAAATGCCAGTATCCAGCTTCAACAGCTTTCTTTTCTCTGTCAACTGTCTTGCCCATTCCTGCCTTGATTCCATGGTTGATACATGGAGCATAGGCAATGATTAATGATGGACCTTCATAGCTTTCAGCTTCTTTTAAAGCTTTAAGGAACTGATTCTTGTCAGCACCGATAGCAACCTGAGCCACATATACATAGCCGTATGTTGAAGCTATCATACCAAGGTCTTTTTTCTTAACTCTCTTTCCTGAAGCTGCAAATTTTGCAATTGCGGCTGTCTGAGTAGATTTAGAAGACTGACCGCCTGTATTTGAATAAACCTCCGTATCAAGCACAAGAACATTTACATCTTCTCCTGATGCCAGAACATGGTCTAATCCGCCGTATCCGATATCATAAGCCCAGCCGTCTCCGCCAATTATCCATTGAGATTTCTTCACGAGATAATCTTTCTTGTCTAATATATTATTTATGTCTTTTGCGCATGCATCACATGGTTTAAAGCCTTTTAGTGCTTCAATAACTTTTTCGGATGCTGCTTTTGACAGTTCTCCGTTGTTTTTAGTTTCAACCCATTCATTGAATACATCTCTCAAATTCTGAGGTATCTCTTTTTCTAACAGACTGTCTATTGACAACTGGATAGAATCTCTCATCTGTCTTACTGCTGTAGCCATACCTAATCCATATTCCGCATTATCTTCAAACAATGAATTTGCCCATGAAGGTCCTCTTCCGTTTGCATCTGTTGTATATGGTGTTGACGGTGCTGAAGCTCCCCAGATTGATGAACATCCTGTAGCATTAGCTATCATCATTCTGTCACCAAACAGCTGAGTGACTGTCTTTACATATGCTGTTTCTCCACAGCCTGCGCAAGCACCTGAGAATTCAAAATACGGTTTGCAGAACTGACTTCCTTTAACAGAAATTTTATCCATCAATCCATCTTTAATTGTTACTTTTTCGGAGGCATACTTCCAGTTTGAAACTCCTTCTTCCACTTCTTCTGCAATAGGAGTCATAACAAGAGCTTTGTTTCCTTTTTTGCCCGGACATATATCTGCGCAGTTTCCACATCCTGTACAATCCAGCGGACTTATTTGAATTCTGTATTCCAGTCCTTCTAAGCCCTTGCCAATTGCTTTAAGAGTTTCAAAGCCTTTCGGTGCTGCAGCCTTTTCTTTTTCATTCAGCAGTGTTGGTCTGATTACTGCATGAGGACAAACAAATGCACACTGATTACATTGTATACAGTTTTCAGCTACCCATTTAGGAACTTCTACAGCAATTCCTCTCTTTTCATAGGCTGCTGTTCCCTGTGGGAATGTACCGTCTTCTCTTCCCTCAAATGTGCTTACAGGAAGGTTGTCACCCTCTTGTCTGTTCATAACATCTGCAACGTCTTTAATAAAATCAGGTTTTTCTTCTTCTGTGAACGGAACCGCAAGACCGCTGTCAGCAGTTTCTTTATCAGCAGCATTTTTCCATAATTCCGGGATTTCAATTTTAACTAACTCAGTGATACCTTTTTGAACAGCTTCTTTGTTCATATTTACTATAGCATCACCTTTTTTACCGTATGATTTTTCAATTGCCTTATTTAAATATTCAACAGCCTCATCAGCAGGAATAACATCAGCCAGCTTGAAGAAAGCAGATTGGATAATCATGTTTGTTCTGTTTCCCAGCCCTAATTCATGAGCAATTTTTGTAGCGTTGATCGTATAGAAGTTAATATTCTTTTCAGCTAAATATTTCTTATATTTTGCAGGCAGATTTTCTTCTAACTCTTCTTTTGACCAAAGGGTATTCAACAAGAATGTTCCGCCTTTTTTAAGTCCTGCCAGCACATCATATTTTGCAACATATGATTGCTGTGACAATGAAACAAAGTCGGCCTCATCTATTAAATAAGTTGATCTGATTGGAGATTTACCGAATCTTAAGTGTGATACGGTAATACCGCCGGATTTTTTAGAGTCGTATGAGAAATATCCCTGAGCATACATATTTGTATGGTCACCGATAATTTTTATTGCATCTTTGTTGGCTCCGACGGTACCGTCTGAACCCAAACCCCAGAATTTACATCTTACTGTTCCGGGAGCTGAAGTGTTTACAACCTCAGGTGTTTCTAAAGACGTAAATGTTACATCATCAACTATACCTATTGTAAAGTTATTCTTTGGTTCGTCCTGCTTTAAATTGTTATAAACTGCAAATATCTGAGCAGGAGTAGTATCCTTTGAGCCTAATCCGTATCTTCCGCCAACTATTACAGGCTGTTTTTCTTTATCGTAGAATAAGGATTTAATGTCTAAGTACAATGGTTCTCCGACTGAACCTGGTTCCTTGCATCTGTCAAGAACAGCTATCTTTTTAACAGTCTTTGGCAAAACATCAAAGAAGTATTTTGATGAGAACGGTCTGTACAAGTGAACTATTACTATACCTACTTTTTCACCCTTTGCATTTAAGTAGTCAATTACTTCTTCGGCTGTTTCAGTAACAGAACCCATGGCAACTATAATATTTTCAGCATCCGGTGCACCATAATAGTTAAACGGCTTATATTCTCTTCCGGTTATTTTTTCTATTTCCTTCATGTAATCTGCAACCACATCAGGAACTGCTTCATAGAACTTATTTGAAGATTCTCTTGCCTGGAAGAATATATCAGGATTTTGTGCTGTTCCCCTCGTTACAGGGTGTTCAGGGTTAAGTGCTCTGGCTCTGAATTCATTAACAGCATCCATATCGACTAATCTTTCAAATTCAGAATAATCAATAACCTCTATCTTTTGAACTTCATGAGATGTTCTGAATCCATCAAAGAAATGTACGAAAGGAACTCTTGTTTTAAGAGTAGATAAGTGTGCAACTCCGCCTAAATCCATTGCTTCCTGGACACTGCTTGAAGCCAGCATTGCAAATCCTGTTTGTCTTGCAGCCATTACATCTGAATGGTCTCCAAAAATTGACAATGCATGTCCGGCAATAGCCCTTGCAGAAACATGGAATACTGCAGGCAACAATTCTCCTGCTATTTTATACATATTAGGAATCATTAACAACAAACCTTGTGAAGCTGTATAAGTTGTTGTAAGAGCACCTGCTTGCAATGAACCGTGAACGGCGCCTGATGCACCGCCTTCTGACTGCATTTCCACAACCTTAACGGTCTGACCGAAAATGTTTTTTTGACCATGTGCTGCCCATTCATCAGCAAGTTCAGCCATTGGAGAAGAAGGTGTTATGGGAAATATTGCCGCAACGTCTGTAAAGGCATACGAAACATACGCAGCAGCTGTATTTCCGTCCATAGTTTTCATAACTTTTGACATTTATAATCCTCCTATATAATTATTATTTTATTATAATGTAACCATAATAATATTGGATAAAAACGGAAGCCATTGTGCAAACAACTACATCATATTTACACCATAGAGTCGACGCTCATAACAAAGACTTCATCTTAATAAACAAAGCCTATTTTTGAGCCGTTATTTACCAATACACGATAGATTATATCTTAAAGTAAAATTAAATGCAACCATAAAAATTGCATAATCTTCTCATAAAAATTAAGTATTTTTCTTATTTTATACGACCATAATTTTTTTATAACACAAAGATGTTTACATCTTTGGCATATTTTATAATAAACTTTAATTTATGAAATTTTTTTAAAATTTGCAGGTTGAATTGCAAATTTTAAAATGTTATCTTGTTAAATTATGAAACCTTTTGTTGTATGTTTCCAAGGGATTATAACCTAAAAGCTTTTGCCTGTAATTTTTAGCGGCTATTTCTATAATAGCTGAAATATTTCTACCCGGCCTTACGGGAATCACTACTGTGGGAACCTTGATTCCAAGAATCTCCGTATAGTCCTCGTCAGTACCTATTCTGTCATATTCCTTGTTTTCATCCCACTCTTCCAGCTCTATAACTATTTCCACAAATTGTTCAAGCCTGATGGATCCCACACCGAACAAGTGCTTTATATCAAGTATGCCTATTCCTCTTATTTCCATAAGATGTTGGGTAAGCTCAGGGCATGTTGCCTTTAATCCGTTGTCGACTCTTTTGATAATAACAGCATCATCCGCAATAAGACGATGACCCCTGTTAATGAGTTCAAGAGAGGTTTCGCTTTTCCCTATCCCGCTTTTTCCCTTTATCAATACCCCGACGCCAAATACTTCAAGGCATACTCCGTGAATGGTGGTTTCTTCAGCCAGTTCCTCTTCAAGAAAGTTTATGAGTATATTTTGAAGCTTATCTGTTTTTTGGTTTGAAGTGAAAACCGGTCTTTTATATTTTTTTGCATAATATATTATGTCTTCATCTACAGCCATCTCATTGGCGATTATGAGAGCAGGAATGGGGAAGCTTAAAAATTTCTCAAGCCTTTGTTTTTTTATATTTTCTTCCAATGTTTTAAGATAATATATTTCCGCTTTGCCCATAACCTGGACTCGTTCAAATGAAAACCAGTCAAAATAACCTGCTATCTGAAGCCCCGGCCTTATTATTTCCGGAGTGTAAATTCTCGACTGCACATCCTCCGGATAATAAACAGGTTCTAAATTCATATAATTTACTAAATCTTCAAGTTTTACATACTGCATATCGCTACCCCTCTAAAAAATTAAAATTAAAATCTAAGGTTAAAACTTATGCTCTCACATTTTATAATAATTCACGTTTATTGTTCACTTTTGTTTTTATGGAAATAATTATATACCGACTCAGCAGCTCTTAAATTCATTCCTTCGGCAATTTTTAACTCATCCACACTTTTATTCTTTATATTATCCACAGAGCCAAAACTTTTAAGTAGGTTTATCTTTCTTTTCTCACCTATGTTTTCAATATTATCCAGCTCTGATTTAAATAATGTTTTATCTCTTAAATTCCTGTGGTATTCAATTGCAAATCTGTGAGCCTCTTCCTGTATTCTGTAAATTAAGCGGTAGACCTTGTCCGTCTTCTGCAATTCTATTTCATTATTCTGATAAATCAATCCTCTTGTGGTATGCTTGTCATCCTTTATCATTCCACAAACAGGTATATTTAATCCATAATTGTAAATAACTTCTTCTGCAATGCCTGTCTGTCCTTTTCCGCCGTCAATTAATATCAAATCAGGCATTTTACTAAAACCATTTATATCCTCCTGACTAAGACCTCTGTTAAACCGTCTTTCAAGGACTTCCTCCATGCTTTTATAATCATTTGGTCCTGTCACGGTTTTAATTCTAAACCTTCTGTAATTGCTTTTACTTGGAATTCCCCTTTCAAAAACAACCATTGACCCTACTGATTCAACTCCCTGAATATTAGAAATATCATAAGCCTCAATCCTAAGTGGTGCATCCTCCATGCCAAGCAAATTACCCAATCCTGTCACTGCCTCCATGCCTTCATCAAGATTTTTCTTAATCCTTCCACTGCCCTTTTCCAAAATTTCAAGAGCGTTTTTCTTTATCATCTTAATGAGCATGCTCTTATCCCCTTTTATGGGAACTTTAATTGAAACCTTATTTCCTCTTTTTTCGGACAGAAGATTTTCAAAAACTTCTCTATCTTCAATATCGGTCTCAATGTAAATTTCTTTAGGAACATAGACAGTTCCTGTATAAAATTGAGACAGGAATGAGCTGATTATTTCCTCTCTTGTTTCATTTTCTATATTAGTCAAAAGATAATGCTCTCTCCCTATAATCTTTCCATTTCGTATAAAGAAAATTTGAATACAAGCTTCCTCAACCCCTAAAGCACTGCCTATTACATCCTGATCAATATTTGAATTTGCAGACACAATTTTTTGCTTCTCCGATATTATTTCCAGTGCTCTGATTTGATCTCTGTATTTTGCTGCTGCTTCAAAATCAAGGCTTTCCGATGCCATCTGCATTTTTTCATTCAATGACTTAATAAGTTCTTCTTCCTTGCCGTTCAAAAAGCTTATTGCCTTGTTCACTTCTTCTCTGTACTCTTTATAATCTACATTGCCCATACATGGTGCCGTGCATCTTTTGATGTGATAATTCAAGCATGGTCTTTGATTTTTCCTGCTTCCGTCAAGCCTAAGAGAACATTTTCTCAGCTTGTACAGACTTCCGATAATGTCTATTATTTCATTGACCGCATAGGCACTCGGATACGGACCAAAATATTTTGCCCCATCTCTTTTTACTTCTCTAACCTTATAAATTCTTGGATACTTTTCCTGAACCGAAATTTTTATATATGGATACTGCTTGTCATCTCTTAAGAGTGTGTTGTACTTAGGTCTATGCTTCTTAATTAAGTTGGCTTCCAGTATAAGCGCTTCTACTTCATTGTCTACGATTATATATTCAAATTCCGCAATATTTCTTATCATCGCTTCTATTTTCGGTGTATGGTTCTTAGACTGAAAATATTGCCTCACTCTTTTTTTAAGGTTTTTCGCCTTTCCGACATATATAATTTCGCCAAATTCATTTTTCATCTGGTAGACACCCGGATTATCCGGTATCTTCTTTAATTCTTCCTGTATATCAAACATAGTAGCTCCCTGCAATTTTACATATTGATATTATACCATGAACGGCTTAATATTAACATAATTTATAATTAATTTTAAATTAATTTTTATATAACAGTTTGTAATTTTAATGCAAAAAAAGAGCCCGGACTGAATTTTCAGTCCTAAGGCTCTTAGTTAATTATTCTGTGTTTACTGATTTAATCCATTTTGGTTTTCTAAGATATTTGATGCATCAGCTTCTACACCTGCGTTAAACTGATCCCAACCAAATTTTATGTCTAACTGAACACCCTTGTTTTGAGTTTTTCCGTCATCGTTTTTAGTCATGTTTGCTGCGGTTCCTGTTGTATACACTCCTTCTGCATCAGGGTCTACCGCAACTCCTATAAACATATCCATTCTATGCTCTGAATTATCTGAGGGAACTAATATCAGATTTTCTTCTAATTCAGCCATATTTTCCAATGCGGAAAGTCTTACAAACTCAACACCGCCTAATGTAAATTTGTCTTCAGGGTCAAATTGAGCTGCCAATTTCACTACTTCCCCATAGGTTTCAGGATTTTCATCTTCAACCAGCAGAGCAACACCTATTAAGTCTTTCGTTTGCTTGGTAATATCTATTTCGCTGCCTTTAATCTTGCTTACCTTAAATTCTACCTGGCTTAACCTGGCTGCTATGGAGCCTATGTTTATTATGTCTGAACGAAAGGCCTGAGCATAGCCGGGATACAAATCATTCACTGTAATATTTATCGTGTCTCCTGCAATAACTCCTTCTCCATAAGGGAGTCCGCCATAGTTCTCAGTTAAAACACCACCATCTATTCCGGCATCAAAATCTACACTGTTATAATTTGATGCTTCGGCATAATAGTCAAGTCTTTTATCCGGACTTCCGAAAACATCATTGTATGTATTCGTATTCCGTTGAAAATAGTTTGCAGAAATAAAACCATTTGTATTTTCTCTTTTTATACCGTCAATAATACTCCAGTTATTACCTCCAACCTTTTCATTATCATACTGAGCATATGCACCCAAATCCACAAATTTAACCTCTAAATCTCCTGTTGTAGCCTTAGTTGTAACATTAAGCGTATCTGTCCAATAGGCATATCCGGTACCCACAAGCACCATGCATAATGCTAAAACTGTACATAAAATTGTTTTTTTACTCATCCTATTACCTCCTAAAGTTTTTTATAGCTTAAAGAGAGTATATAATAAAAAACAATTCATGTAATCCCCCAATGGGCTATGAAATCAGGTTATAAGTGGTATTTTAACTACCACCCGGGTAGTAGGCCGCTTAGCTTATATAGTATATATAGCACACTTCCTCTCCGGGTATGAAAAAGCCGTCATCCCAAGGCACGCCATCTGTATCTGCCATGTAGAAAATGGGAATATTAAGCTGGTCTGATATTTTTATCATACTTTCCATATCGCTTATTACCATCCTGATATTATTGCTGATATCTACCGGCTCCCTTACTCTTACCATCCTGCTTCCATGCTTTCTCATAATGGACTTAAACTTTAATTCCCTGATTTTATCTTCGTCAGGAAGAACTGTAAGCAGTAGTGTACATCCAATTAACAACACCATGATGAAAATTAAGGCAACAGGCAAAATAACCATGGAATTTTCCATAGGTTGCTCCTTAACCTGTATATCTGTAACAGAGCCTTCTTTTTTTATGGGCTGGGGCTTGTCTATGGTAAATAAGCTTTGTGACAAGGGTAAGGGTATGGAGTGGCTGAATTTTTCTTCTATTTCACCGAATTCGGTTTCAGCCCTGAAGTTACCCGAAAATATTAATACCGCCTCACTGCTGGGGCTTGCCATTAAAATCATCTCGGCATTATGTATATAATCTTCATATTCATTGAAATTTAAATGTACCGGTTGATAAATATATGCTTCATCCGAAAAGTTTAAACCTGACTGAGCAAGTAAGGGAAAATTTTTTTCATATATAATCTTCTTTTCCTCTGATTTAATCTGATATCCTCTTACCATTACCTCAACATCGTAATCCAAGCTTATATCTGATTTTTCACTGCCTGAAAATTCAGCATAAAAATTTACCTCAAGCCAGCTGAAAATACTCTTTGGATAAACCATGCCTTCCTCCATAAAGGCTCCGCTGTAAAGTTCATTTTTATTAAGATACACCTTGTAATCACTATCCACGGACATGGTATAGCTATACTCTGTTACTTCCTCTTCTTCAATTGAAGGTGTAAGAATTTTGTATATTGCAAATCCGCACAAAAATATAATTATAATTGCCGTCACTACTAAGGCAGTTTTTTTTGTCCTTGTGACCATTATTTTTTTAATTTTAATAATCTATCACTCCTTGAGGTATATTTTGGTTGCTGTAAAGGTAAACTACGGGAATTCCTATTTTAGGAACAATATTTTCAACGATTCCTTTTAAATCGTTAGGTCCCACAATCCATGAATCCCTGGAGTCGTTGTTATCCCCTTTTGTGACAAAAGATAAGTTCCCCGCTTCATCCTTTATCACCTCCTCTATCCGATGGGTAATTGTTATATCCTCCATCTTAAAATTTATAATATCTCCGGCTTTAAGCTTGTATATCTCCTCTTCAGAGGAAAGCTTTTTTATGAGGACAATATCTCCCGGAAAAATCACCGGTTCCATGCTTCCTGTAAGTATTACCGAAGGATATATGCTGAAAACTCCAACCACAAACCATGAAACTCCTACTAAAAATAACAGAGGCAGTATGAATGAAAGTACATTATCCCTTTGATAAATATTCTTTATTCGGGAAAACTCTTTGTATTTTTCCCATATGTACATGGAAAGTGTTATCGGATAAGTTATTCCTATTACACTTTCCGCAATCCATGGCAGGGAGGGGATAAAGGGAAACACAAACATAAATATCTTTTTTATACATTCATAGCATATGCAAGGTATACTTCCTCCCGTAAGGCAGATAACGGTCAAAAGAACACTGACGGATAACTTAGGTACAATATCCTGAAATAAAAATATGAATATATCTTCATAGCTTCTCATTATTGATAATTTCACATAATTAAATCCTAAAGCAGCTATGTATGAAGTTATAACTACTATCCATAAATATGGATGGGATGTTTTTTTGTAAACGGAATTTACCGAATAAGACCTTACCATAATAAAGGCTGCTGTTTTTGGTAAATATGACACAATATTACGTACTATTCCATTGAGAGAGGTATCATAAGAACTTGAAGCAAGGTTCTTCATGAGCACACCCGCACCGAATGTTATTGCAATATAAATTACACTTCCCGCAATACAAAGTCCGGTAATGTAGTTTTTGATTTTAATTTTCCCCATTGTATGTATAAAAGGCAAAGAAAATAACATGCAAATTATAATAAAGGAATAATAAACAGGATATGTATAATCTGCATTAAATAAATCTGTCGGAAAAATTTTAGGAAGAACCTTTTCTCCCAAAAGGAGTAAGTTAAGTACAAAAGATATAAAAAGATAATTTTTTTCTTTATACTCAAACTTACTCCTTAAGTCAATTTCGCTTTTCATTGATTTGAAATTGAATTCGGATTTAGTCAGCATCGTCTTTGCTTCCTTCTCCTTTGTTTGCATCAATGTTTTCCTCTTCGCTTTTTTTATTGTTTTCGCTATTTTCGTTATTTTCGCTGTTTTCGTTATTTTCGTTATTTTCGTTATTTTCGTTATTTTCTCTGTTTTCGTTATCTTCGTTTTCGTTATCTTCGCTGGTTTCACTGTTTCTGATGCCTTCATCTTCATTCTGTAAATTTCCGTCGATGCTTTCGTCATTTTGCGAGGATTCAATGTTAATTTCGCCGTCATCAATACCCCCGGGGTTTTCGGAATCTGAATTTACCTCTTCCTGCAGTGCTTCCCCAAGGATATCACTGGTCGGGGGAATTTCTTCCAAAACAACCTCCGGTATAGGTGCCGGAACATTTAATACATCCAGATATCCGTCATAGGTAAGGGTTACGCTTATTTTCGTATTTACCGCGTCAGTCCAGTATGCATATGCCGCAGGTATAATCCCGGAAATAACAAGCATGCATATAATTATAATTTTAATATTTTTCATAAGGTTCCTCCATGATTTTATTCTCCGTGAACTGTTTCGTCATTATTGGCAATATTGAACTGTTCCGTGGGTATGGAGATTTTTAGAGAATACTCCGCCTTTAACTGTGCATTGACTATGGGATTTTCAAAAGCTATATCACAGCCCTCGATATTTTTTAGGCTTGAATAATCAATAGAGCCCAGTTTTATGTTGCCGTACCTGTCTATATTTTTCACCTCTATAAAAACAGAAGCTGTAGTTTCGATGTTATCATCTGTTACAATTTGCCGATATACATTAAAATCTATCCCATAATCATTTTTGTTTATTTCCTCATTAATAGGGAAACTTTCGTCATATATGACAATTTCAGCATAATCGGGTATAGCTTTAATAACGGTATAGGGTTTATTAAAGTCAGCCTTTTCCGAATTTATGGCTTTTACTTTGCTTTGTTCGGAAGTTTTTATGGGATATTCTACACAAAGCATGTGTCCGGAAACAGAAAGGCTATCCATAAGCTCCATATCCAATTTTATAGTTAAGCTTATTTCTTTATTGCCATTTTCGGTAGCGTTAAATTCTATATTTTTATTTAAATAATTTATTTTATTGCTGCTGTCTCTTTTTACCAGCCCAACCCTTATATCTTTTACGTTTCCGAATTCAATGCCAAAGCTTGATGTTGTAACCTTTCCCCTTATGTGTAGCATATCCGTCCACGCTCCATAGGAAGAGCCTACAAAAAATAACAGTACAGCAGTTAAAATAATCACTATTTTATGCCTTTTCCATGCAGCTTTCATATATACTCCTTTCTAAGATTTTTTTTATAGGATTTTTCTATTACATTTTTTAGTACATAGCTGTTCTTGTTTGCGAAAATAACAGCCTCCACCCTTGAGTCAATATTAAGCTTCGATAATATATTTGTAATATGTTTTTTTACCGTACCCTGAGAAATAAACAGTGTATTGCTTATTGTTGCATTGGTTGCCCCCTGACTTATCAGTGACAGAATATCTAATTCTCTTTGAGTTAATGAATGTATTGCCTTTTCATCGTTTGTCTCCTTGTTTAATTTTTCCATTATTGCCGATGAATAAAATTTTCCGCCTCTTTCGATGGACTTTAATCCATAAGTAATTTCATCAATAAAAGCATCCTTAAGTACGTACGCATCAACATCAAGCTCCTGAGCATAAGTAAAGTCACATTGCCTTGAGGAGGATGTTATAACAAAAATTTTAGTATCTAAGTTATCATTTTTAATCCATCTTATTAAGTTAAATCCGCTTTCACTCCCTAAGTTTATATCTATAAAAGCTAAATCCACAAGATGATTTTTCATAAATGCCATAGCCTCTCTTACTGTTCCCGCTTCAAAAATATTTTCGTTTTCTTTAAAGCTTAGTATTAAAGAAGATATACCCTGACGTGAAAGTGGATGATCATCTAAAACTAAAATCATACATGTTTTCTCCTTCCTTAAAAGTTTTCTGTATGTTATAAGCTCACACAGGGATTTTGCATATTATTTCAGTACCCGTTGTTTCTTTTGAATTAATAATCAAAGTTCCCTTTAGAATTACGGTTACTATATGCATATTCTTAATCCCCTGCCTGCCTTCAGGTATATTGTTTTTATCAAAACCTTTTCCGTTGTCTTTAATAACAGCCGTTACAAATTCCTCATCCGCTGTTATACTTACATCTATTTCAGTAGCTTTGCTATGCCTTACAGAATTATTTACGGCTTCACAGATAATTCTGTATAACGAAGTTTTTTTACTGGATGATAAGATTGAAATATCCTCATCAAACTTAAAGATTATATCCATATCATTTATATCTCTGACTTCATTAATATATGTGGAAAGTTTGTTTTCAAATTTATTTTCGTTTTCAACGTCCCATTCGATTCCGTATATTGCTTCTCTTAAGGTTTTCATTATAGATTCAATTGATTTTGCTAATTCATTCAAATCCATTTTTACCTCTTCTGCAGTCAGGTTATCTATCCTTCTGCCCAGGGCAGATATACTGCATACGGCATAAAATAGCTTTTGTATTACAATATCGTGTATCTGGCTGGCTATGCGGTGCTGTTCCTCGCTCACTATGTATGCTTCCATCATTGACTGCATATCAAGTTCATGAATTATTGTCTCAACCAGATGCAGATAAAATACATTTTCTTTCTCACAAATACATGCTTCTGTAGGAGTCTCTCCTCTCAACATGAATATTAGCGCCAATAAAATATTAGAATCGTTCCTTATATATTTAATATCGTAAATTTTATGGTCGAAATTCACATTGGAAGGCATACTTTGATTTTTAAGCTTAAGCGTTTTAAGTACAAAATCAGCTATTTGGCTTATCTGCTCCTCATCTATGTTTTCATAGGAAAAAGCGCCTATATTATTTGAGGAATTTATTTCAAATATTGCACACCCTTTTTTTGCAATAGTTCTATACAACATTAAATTCAATTCATCTAATACCTTTTGTGGATTAGACATGCTGAACAGGTTAAGGGCATCATAAACATTCATTGTGCACTCTAAAGCGCAATCGCTTTGTTTTTTTGCTTCATTTAAACCTATGTTAAGCTCATGAAGCTCGGATTTGTTTTTAAGTAACTTATTGTTATTTTCTAATAGAAAATAAAATCCGCAGCATACCACTATAAAGGCTATACCTGTATTAATATCGGAATATGTAGTAAAATCCCTGGTGTCTGTAAGACCGATTCTTCTTTGCACAATCACATTGACAAGCATTAAAAGCATCAGGAGGACAGATATAATTACCGAATATCTTCCAAAGGGCTTTAAGGCTGTTATTATTATAAAAATATTTATATAGTACCAAAGGTAGGGGCTTGAAAGGCCTCCGGATAAAAATATGAAAATATTGTATGCCAGGCTTTCTAAGATTACGGCAACTATTACAATGTAATTATTTACCGAGTAATTTTGTCTGTATAAAAGGGCGCCTAAGGTACTGGATACAAGCATACCCAGCATAACAAATATTTTTGAGTAGGTAATATTGTTACGCCAGGTTATAATAAATACTATGGTTAATACAGCAACTGATATGTGTCTGTAAAGTAAAAGTATATCAAGGTTTTCTTTACTTTCTCCACTGTACTTCAATATATCCCCCTCCTTCTCAGACCCATCCCTGAAATAAGCCTTAAATATTAATGATCCTAATAATAGTACAATAGATTTGTGGATTTGTAATGTGACTATTTGTCACTATTTTAATAATTTCATAAAATTATGCCAGATTAATGCATAATTTTATGAAATACAACATTTTGCGTCAATAATAAACAATATAATACTAAAAATGCCTAATTTAGCATATAAATATCATTTTGAACATTCTGCTCTGTTATACTATAATGGTATAGACCCAACAATAAACAACATTAGTATATAATGTAAAATTAACTGCGCTTTTGCAGAAATACATGGCAGCAATGTGGAGACCGATAATAAAAATTTAGGAGGGATTTAATGAGTTATTATCCTTATATAAATAGTATTTTTATTAATGATCGACTCAAAAAAAAGTTGAGTGATGTTAAAATGTATCCAGTTACTACAATTATTGCGCCTGTAGGATATGGCAAAACCACTGCAATAAATTGGTGGGCAAAAAATCAATTGGAGAAAAATGAAAACACTGTTATTCTGCGTCAAATAATTTTAACAGATTCACTATCGGATTTTTGGTCGGGTTTTTCCAATTCATTCAAAAATTATCCGATTCTGGCGGATCATATGGAAGCGTTAGGTTACCCGGGAGACGCAAGAAGCATATACTTTTTTACACAACTATTCAAGGAAATGTTAGTCAATAATAAAGAACCTATATATTTTATATTGGATGATGTTCACATTATCAGGAAAAAGGAGCAGATAAATCTCTTGCTATTTCTTTCCCAAAATATGCCGGAAAAATTTCATATAATACTTCTTTCTCGCAATCAGATCTTTGATGAAACAGAAAAGATGCGCTTGGGAAGCCTCCTTTGCGATATAACAATATCAGACCTGCGCCTTAAAAAAAATGAAGTTGATATTTATGCAAAGTCCTGCGGTCTTAAACCAACTGATGATGTAATGAAAAAGCTTGCTGAAATTTCGGAAGGCTGGATTTCTATGATATATCTGAATTTCAAATACTATACACAGAACAAAACATGGCTTTTAATCTCGGAAAACATTTATACTTTAATAAATGAAGTGTTATTTAATCCGTTACCGGAAAATATACGGGAATTTCTTATACTCCTTGGTATAACTGATGGATTTACCATGGAACAGGCAGAGTACCTATGGCAAAATTCAGATGCTGCTGACCTGCTTGAAACTCTTACAAAAAACAATGCATTTATAACTAAAAACGAAAATGGTATATACCGTTACCACCATATGCTGCAAAAATGTGCAAGGCAAGGCTTTCATAAAAAGCCCGAATCTTATCAAAGGCAGAGCTATTCAAAATTAGGGTATTGGCATTTACGCTCAGGAGAATATAAATTTTCTTACAATGCTTTTTATAAAGCAGAAGATTGGAACGGATTATTCACCACCATAGAAAAGGACAGATTTCTTAATTTCAATAAAGAGGACAGTCAAAATGTTTGCCGATGGTTAAAGGAATGCCCTGAAGATATTATTCTTAAATATCCTTCAGCAATTACTTCATGCATGGTGGAAATGTTTGTGATTAACAACATTATGGAATTAAAACTGATGAAAAGATTATTGCTAAAATCATTAAAACAAAATAATGCACTAACCCTGGAGGAAAAAAGTAATCTCTTGGGCGATGCAGAAGTGTCAGAAAGCTTTATATTTTACAATAATATTTCAGCAATGAGTGACTGTTATCGCAAAGCAAGCTCCTTATTAAACCGCACATCATTGAGCATAAACCAAATGGGTGCATGGACATTTTCTGCTCCATCTGTCCTTATGATGTACCATTGCACCGTGGGTGGTGCTGATAGAGAAAATGAAGAGCTAAAGAAGTGCATCCCATATTATTATCAAATATCCAATGGGCATGGCAGCGGTGCAGAGCATGCTTTTCAGGCTGAATTATTTTATGAACGAGGTCAAATTATTAATGCAGATATTTCAAACCGTATTGCTATGAGCAACGCTAAGATAAAAAGTCAATTCAGTATTATGGTAAATTCAAAAATTCTTTCAATGCGAATGGCGGTTTATAACGGCAGCTGGGACGAGATAGAAGAATGTAATGTTTCTAATAGGAAATTATTAATGGATGAAAAACAATATATATTAATAAATACCTTAGACATCGGCTTATGTTATATATATTCCCTGTTAGGGCATCCGGAGTCTGCACCTGAATGGATTTTTGAAAAAGGATTATCTAATGCAACTATCATGTTTCCTGCAATGCCAATGTTTAATACTTTCTATAATCAGCTGCTGCTGGCAAAAAAAGATTGGATTGAAGTAGTTGCAAGGAACAATGAATGTAAAGAAATAAACGGAGTGCACAATAACGTAATGTGCCGGATTTGGTTACATATACACCAGTCTGCTGCTTTAGAAAAACTTGACAGGCATGCTGATTCGGTGTCAGAATTAACAAAAGCGCTTGATTTAGCAGTTCCCGATAACATTATAATGCCTTTTGTCGAAAATGAAGTATACATAGAGAGTATATTAAAAGAAATCACAGGAAAAGGTATTTATGTTGAAAGTATAGATCGGGTACTGAAACTATCTGAAAGGTTTAGAAAAGGAAAACAAAAAATACAATTTGAACACTGGAACGAGTATGAAAAATACGGATTATCAAAAAAAGAATTAATAATAGCAAAATTGGCGTCACAGAGAAAAACCAATTTGGAAATTGCAAATGAACTGCATTTAGCAGAAGGAACCGTCAGAAATCAATTATCACATATATTTGAGAAGCTAAACATCAACGGTAACGTAAAAAACAAAAGAATAATGCTTGAATCTTTACTGAAAATGAAAGAATAATCATGCAAAAAAGAGCCCGGATCGAATCTTCAGTCCTAAGGCTCTTTTAAATTATCTGTTACCTACTCCTCTTTCACCATCTTCATTGTGTTGTAGAATAGGAAAAACATAATAAATATGAATGGGAACACCGCTATTATGGCAATTGTCTGTATCGCATCCAGACCTCCCATAAAGATTAAAATAGCAGAGCAAAGCGCCATTGCAACTCCCCACAATATTTTCAGGCTGGTTCTGGGGGAATCGTCACCTCCGCTGGAAAGCATACCTAATACTATTGTTGCCGAGTCTGCCGAAACCACAAAGAAAGTAAAAACAACAAACAGCATAACAGGTGCCATAATCTTGCTCAACGGGAACTGATTAAGCAGAACAAAAATACCATTTCCAACTTCTGCATTTATAGCACTTTCAATAATTCCTTTTGTAGCCGGATTCGTCTCAATGCTTAGTGCGGTGGAACCAAATATGCTGAAAAATACTATGTCAAATATAGTCGGAGCTATAACTGAAGCCATAACAAATTCTTTAATAGTTCTGCCTTTAGAAATCTTGGCTATGAACATTGCAACAAATGGAGCCCATGAAATCCACCATGCCCAATAAAATACAGTCCATGAATCCAGCCATCCTGTATTGCCTACAGGATCTGTCCACAAGCTCATTGAAATAAAATTCTGAATATATATTCCCACGCTGTTAACAAGATTATCCAGGATATACCTTGTAGGTCCAAGTACAAATACAAACAACAATAATCCGATACAAGCTATCATACTTACATTTGAACCGACCTTTATGCCTCTGTCAATAGGTAAACATGCAGATGCAAGGTAAGCTGCAGTAACAATAACAAGGATAATGATATATACCGTATTATTCATCTGGACACCGTAGTTAAATGAAATTCCGGCTCCTAATTGCATAACCCCCATTCCTACAGATACACACGTTCCGAAGAAAGTTATGCACAATGTAAACACATCAATAAACTTTCCTATGGGACCATAAATTTTTTCTCCCAGCAAGGGGTAAAAACATGAGCTTATAAGAGCAGGCATTCCTTTTTTAAATATAACCAGACCCAGGGGTATCCCCAGCATCACATATATTGCCCAGGGAGTAATTCCCCAATGCAGGTAGGAAACTGCCATTGACCATTCGGCAGCATGAACACTTCCCGGATCACCCGCATAAGTAGGTCCATTCAGGAAATGATATATCGGCTCACCAACTGACCAGTAAACAAGCCCAACACCCATCCCGGCTCCAAATAGCATGGCAAACCATGAAAAATTAGAATATTCCGGAACATCTGTATCTTTTCCAAACCTTATCTTTCCGTACTTACTGAATGCAATAAAAAAGCAAAATACTACAAATGAAAATGAACCTCCTAAATACATCCATTTCCAGTTGGCAGTTATAGATGAAAGAATCTGATTCATAGAAGAATTCAATGACTCCATATCTATAGCTCCCCACAGAATAAAACCAAAACAAATTACCGCGGCCAAAATAAATACCATAGAATCCAAGCGGCCAAATATTCCCCAACTACGTGTATATTCTAACCGATCCCTTGGAACAAACTTTTCTTTTTTCTCCATCTTATTCATGCTGTTATTCTCCTTTATAATTATTAAAGATCAATATAAAAACAACACTTACATACCTACTTCTATATTTTAACCTTGTATACCTTCTGCTCTTTAATATCGTCCGTTAACGCATCTAATGCCACCCCCACACGATAGTACCTAAGCTTCCACTGTACTTCCTTTGGAGTAGCCGGATCCCCTAAGGGGTATGGTATAGATATGGTCGGAACTATCTTGTTAGAACCCACGGTTGTTGCTACGGGTATCAGATTGCACATCTGGACTATAGGTATACCCGCCTTTTCAATTTCTTTTACCATTGTTGCTCCGCAACGTGTACAGGTACCTCAGGTCGATACCATTATAACCCCGTCAACATTATCCTCTTTCAGCTTTACGATTATTTCACTTGCCATCCTTGCAGCCTCTGCCTGGGTTGTTCCCGTACCTACCGTACTGTAAAAATAATCATGCAGCCTGCCGTACTTTCCTTCTTTCAAATAGGCTTTCATTACATCTATGGGCATTATTACATTAGGGTCTGCATCCGCCGCAGCCGGGTCGAACCCTGCATGGATGGTTTTATAAACTCCCGGCTCAAGCCTGTCAGTCTTTGATATGTCATACCTTCCCCACCGTGTTGCAGACGCCGATTGAATTCTGTCAGGATTGTCAACAGGCACAATACCTCCTGTTGTAACCATGGCTATAGTTGCCTTTGACAAATCGGCAACAGGCGGAGCTACAGGTACTCTGTCCGGTTCCGGAATAGGCAATTCTGTTTCAAAAGGAAGACCGTTTAATTTTTTAATAAGCATTTGAACTCCACGTTCTGCTCCGGTTCTGCCGGATTCTAACCAGACCTGCGCCCTTATCCCTCTTGGGAAAAAGCCTTCTTCATCAGCCGGACCGGTTTTTTCTCCGCTTAATATCTTGTTGGCAAAAACAGCCATAGTTTTTACATCATTCTTCATCTTAGCCGCTGAATTTGCACCTTTGAATATATACATATCTTTTTTGAACATTTCAACCCCGGGATTTTCTTCATTCATGGAAGTAATTACCGGAACATTGAATTTTTCCTTGACCGCTTTACAGATACTTCCGCAGGCAACACCGTACCTGCCTGCCTGGAAAGCCGGTCCTGCAATAAAAATATCGAATTCCTTGCCTTCCAAAAATCCTAATATTTCTTTTATTGCTTCATCCGTATTACTTCCCATGTAGTTGTCGCCGCATATAACGGTGTATGTAACTTCTCCATCAAGCATGGAATTAAGTGCAAGTCCCGGTCCTACAACACCTTCTCTGATTTCCGGTTTATAGTCGGCTGTATCCTCCCCGCCTATACCTGCGAAAAATTGGTTTATGTAATGAATTGCTTTTTTCATCCTGGCACCTCCTAAAATTCTTTCATTGTCTTGGGTGACCATCCTGCAATCATATCACCGCAGAACATTCCGTTGTTTTCCATTATTACGGAACCGTCTTCTCTCACTGATGATCCCAAAACTTCATCATAAGACCATCCTCCCGAAAGACCATCCCTTGCCAATGACTGCAATTCACCTATAACCTTGTCTGCCGGCGGAAGCTCGATAAGCTGCGAAACATTTCCTGTGGAAACTAATGCGTTTGCTTTCACATCAAGAGTTACCAAGGGCTGCGATGCACCGTCTCTTCCTGTACATTCATTGCTTATTCCCACCGTTTTTACTCCCACATCTTCCAATGCTGCAAGGCATAAAATATAATCCGCATCCGGATTGCCGTATCCTTCTTCAGTTACTATGGCGCCGTCCGCACCCAGGGATTTAGCCATCTGGGCTACAAATACAGAAGAACGTTTTTTCTGCTCCAGTGAAACATTTAGGTTCGACATAATGACTCCAAGGAAATTAATAGTCTTTCCATGCTCCTTATAAAGCTCCTTTATTGTGGGGAAGTTCTGGAAGTCATATGTAGCCCACTTTGATGAAGAAGGCATAAAGCTTCCGGAAATCAATGCCCCGTCCAATACCTCGTTGGGGTTCATGAATGACGGAACATACTTATTCATGTCCCAGCCGTACACTAAATCATTGTATCCCATCTCTTCCATTTGTGACTGTGGCTGCATTACCAGTACCACAGACGGAAGTTTATTTGTACTTTCCTCCCTTTTTGTTACCGGAGCGAGCTCATATGTTTCAATTTCTTCGGGTTCCATATCCTTTACAGCAGATCCTAAATATTCGGCAAATTTATGAGCTGCCATTCGTATTGCTGTATTTTTCTTTTGCTGTTCAAATCTTTCAAATTCTTCATCAGTATCAGCAACAATACAGATATTTATGAGCTGTGAAAACAGTGTATATTTTGCACCCACACCTCCCATATCAATTAATCCGTCTCCGAAACTTCCGTAGTGCATTCCAACACCAAGTACACTGCATCCTTTTAATGCGTGAACTCTTCCTCTTCCTGCCATTTCCACATCCCCAGTGACACCCGGGAATACGGCTCTTCCGTCAGTCCTGCTCCTTGGCTCCACAGCTTCCTTAACCGGTACTATACGTGTATTTTCGCCAGGCTTAGCGATAATAATATCCACGTCAGTAATGTGCTCGTCTTCTTTGATGAATTCTATTGCTTCTTTTTTGTTAATTGTCAAGATACCGTTATCAAACATGGTATTCTCACCAAAGATGACATCATCCACCAAAAAGTTGCCAATTTCCAGCTTCATTTAATCTCCTCCTTTTCATTTAGCTGTTAATTTTAAGCAAATATAATCATGATTATATTTGTTATTTTTTATACTACCACAGGTTCAGCGATTGTGCAAACGATTTTAATAAAAATTTTTTTAATTTTTTGTAAAAATTATTACAAAATGTTATATCTTTTTTTTACTGATATATGTATAATATACAATATCAACATAAAACATAAAACATAGAACTGGCGGAAATTTATATGAGCGAAAAACATAGAAAAATGACAATGAACTGTTTTATTAATGCTGCTGATGAATTAATCAATGAAGTAGGGATAGAAAATGTAACAATCAGGGGTATTGCAAAAAAAACAGGATATAACAGTGCAACCATATACAATTACTTTGAGAACCTTGATCACCTGATTTTTTTTGGTGCCTTTAGAAATATAAAGGATTACGCCCTGGCACTTAATCGATACCTTGCTGACGCAGAAAATGCAATGGACAGATTTTTAAAGGTATGGGAGTGTTTTTGTGATTATGCATATTTAAAGCCTGAAATTTACAATGCAATTTTCTTTCCAAGACTGTCAAAAAACATAGAGGAATATATTACAGAATATTATACCTTGTTTCCTGAAGATTTAGGTATACATCACGACACAGTTTCAACTATGCTCTTAAAAGGAAATATTAACGACAGAGGAATGACAACAGTTATTGACTGTATAAATGAGGGTTTTATAGAACCACAGAATGCAGACAGGCTAAATGACACGACTCTTTTAATATTTGAGGGTATGCTCATGAGAGTTATGAGGGGTGCCGTCGGTTACAAAGACGCCACAAACAAAACCATGGATTACATAAAGATTGTTGTGCAGTCACTTCTGATTAAAGGCTATGATTTTTATTACTGATATTTAGCTTTGAAAAACAATACGGACTTCTGCTTAATCGCAGAAGTCCGTATTTATAAATTATTTATTATCTTATAGGGCATATTCCGGTTTCGCATCCGTCATTTCCTACATCTAGTTCCTCTTCATGCACCTCATACTTGCTCAAAATGGATGGTATGAAAGGTTTCATTTCCTTCTTAAGACTGTTGTATTCCTCTTCTGTAATGGATTCATAAGGCATTAGCTGGTAGAAGCTGTCGTCAAGGGACAAGAATGAAAGTGCCACAACATCATCCCAGTTATCCCAAACCCATTGTTCCACCTGTTCCCATTCATTATCTCTCACATGGACTGTTATGGAGCAGTTGTGGTCAACATAGTTCTCCATAAACATTTTATAATTTTCAAGCTGGTCAATTGCTGTTATATCATACTTTGTTTTTCCGCCGGGAGCCTTCACTGGGAATTCAATTACCTTTGTAGTACAAGTCTTCATTTCCTGACCTACCTCAGGATATATCTTATATCCCAGCTCCTCACATACCTTGACCAGCGGGTCATGGCTATTTATCCTTACCCTTCTGACAAAGTAGGGAGAATGTGAATAATGTACGCCGCTTGACACTCCCGGAAGCTGTGACAACGTGCCCTCAGGCTTAACTGTAGTTACCAGTATGGGAGCACTTTCTCCTATTTCATCAGCATAGCGTTCAGATTCATCCTTAGCTGCATCCCTGAGCTTTCTTAGCAGTTCTGCCTGCTGTTTTCTGTCCAGATCTGCGGCGTTAACCATATCCTGCCATCCTGTCAGGGAGCATCCGGTAATTTTATCTCTTTGCTGTACTCTGTCCCACTGGGAAAGCTCAAGCTCCACACAGGTCATTCTGTAAGCCGCTCTTGCTGACAGGCGCTGTGCTTTCAATAATGCCTTCTCATCAAGCTTCCCATCCTCATCTACAAAAGCATGAACATTTACTGTTGTCAAATTACATAGGCCTTTGTTATCAAGAAGTATTTCGCCGCAGGGATTCACCCCGTTCATATTTGGTCTTCTCTTTGCTCCTGCTTCCTCGTTTATCCAGCCCGGCTCGCCTGAGTAACGCATTTGCTCAAGCTGCCATTTCAACTGTTCTCTTGTAGGTTTTTTTCTGTAGTAAATTGAATTGTTGCTCATTGAACGGTGTATTATATCCTTGTCCACAATCCATTGATTGTCTATGTTTTTATAAAGCTTGCTTTTGGCTTCGATGCAGTCCGTATCATCATAATCTATGAGCATTATTTCAGCGGTTCTTCTGACCCCTCCAACTACAACATTTTCGCCTATAATATTAGCTATGTCCAGACAGTCTATAGGTTTAAGCTTAAATCTGTCTTTGCCTTCAATAGCGCTGCGTTTTTTTACAACATTGTCTATTTTTGTGAACATGTTTTTTAAACTTGAGTGCCCGCTGGCAGTTCCTCCGAAGGTTTTCAGAACTTCACCTTTTGGTCTTACATTGTTGTAATTAATTATTATCGTAGTAATATTCCTGTATTCACTGGAGTTAATAAAGCTGAAGAAGTGGTCAAGGGCCTGTACCCAGCCTTCCTTGCTGTCTCCCACTACTATTTTTACCGTATTGTTATTATTGAATTCAATACCTGTATTATCTTCTCTCTCAGGCTTTTCAACAGGAGTGTAATCCTCTTGAATTATCCTGAAGTTTCCCCTGATTTTCGGAAGTTGTGCAACATCGCCCTTCAGAATTCTTACCCCCACGCCTGAGCCTATCATCAGCAAATAGAATAAGTCCCTGAAAGCATGGAAATCATTGATTATTTCAAATGCACAGTTGAAATTTGCCATTGGATAATTGTATGAAACGGGAGTTCCGCCAACCCAAAATGTTCTTCCGGATAAAAATTGCCTTAAATTAAAAATATTATCGTATAATTCCTCAGCTTCTTCCTTCTTTGTAGGAACAAGACTGCAGTTGTATTCCACCGCTCTTCTTACGGTTTCCCACCAGTACTCTCTTCTTCTTTCTTCAGGAAGCCATCTTGAATATGTTCTGTAATATACAAAATTACCAAGCTGATCCATGGGAGAACCAATATGCTTGTACTTGCTTATGAATTCCTCGCTTAAAAGCTTATAGTCCTTTCTCTTTCTTGAATCTCTGGACTTATCTCTTTCATATCTGTATAAAATATATTTTTTTGCTACATCTTTCCTCTTGCTGTCCATTAATTCATTTTCCACCATGTCCTGGACAACTTCAACAGGCACCGGAAAATTTTTAGGTTCTATTTCCTTTTGTATTTTCAGACTTATTTCCTTAGCTAAGTCCTCATCTACTCCATCCTTTGTTTCCTTCATGGCTTTTATAATTGCGTTGGTAATTTTATCTGCATTGAAGTCTACAAAGCTTCCGGTCCTTTTCAATATTCTTATCATTATTCCTATCCTCCCTTGTTCCCGCTTTCTATCAGGACACTATATATTGTAGCATTAACCATAAAATTTGTCAATATAGTACCATATATAGTTCCTCCTGTAATATCAAGGGATTTTCAACTTCTTAAAAAAACTTAATAATTTGATTATTTTTATCCAAGCCAGTTTATAATGCCCATTGTATCCTTAAAGCAATCATTTCTCAGAAAGTCATCTTCATACCTTTCGGAACACATCATGGGGTGTCTGCTTACATAAAACCTGCCTGATTTTATATACCTGCTCTTTTCTTCAGAGGATTTACCCCATAGAAACCAGCTTATATTTTTATTTTCCCGTGAAATATAGTCAAGCAGCCTACAGCTGAAAGGCTCCCATATTGATATGTGGCTTCCTGTTACACCACATTCAACCGTGAAATAAGTATTCAGAAGCAACACCCCCTGCTTCTCCCAGGATTTAAATAACCTGTCAGGTGGTGCAATACCAAACTTTCCCTCAGCTATTTCCCTTTGTATTTCCGAAAATTTCAAGATTTTATTATATTCATATATATTATTATAATTTTTATGAATCAACCTTATTATGTTCTTTAATGAAACCTGTCTGAATTTATCATTCCATGAATGCAGATCCCCTACCTCAAATGCTCTTCCGGTTGCCCTGCCCTTTTCAGGATAAGGATCCTGCCCCAGTATCACAACCTTTATTTTATTTAAATCACATTTCAAAAAACGCAGAACATTTTCATAATCCGGATTTATGTTTTTACCTATTTTGTTTTCAATTTCTTTTAATTCTTCACGAACCTCATCACACAAAAAATCATTCCATGATGAATGAAAATCTATTGGTATTAAGCTCATATTGCCTCCCTTACCATTAAATTTTGTAAGCCAAAAGCCCATTCTTCTGGCTTTAGTCACAATGTCAGTCCTATAAAAATTATTTCTGTTGACGAACATCGGAAGCCCTTTTAAAGTCCCACAAAAAAGGCACAATGACCGTTGCGACATTTTTATGATCCTTTAGCTCCCTTTCTATGAAGTATGTGGACTGGTTGTGCAGTATGCTTTCATACCAGTGCTCTTCAACAAACCTACCCATAACTACAGAAATAGTTTCCCCTGACTTTATGTCTTCTTCTTTCTGCTCTAAATACTTTTCAAGAGGCACTAAAATATTTCTGTAGGGTGCCTTGATAAACTCCAGAGGGATATCCATACCCTTCTCTTTCCATTCAGCCTGAAGCCGCTCTATTTCTTTGTCATCTGTGGAAATGTGAAGCGCAACCACATTAGATGTCATTGCATTTGCATAGTTGAGCAGCTTAAGCGTTGCTTTATTCATGGACTTTATAAGAACGATGCACAGATTTGTATCCTTGCTTTCACTTCTGCGGTAATAGGACATAAAATCTTCTACCTTAAGCTGTTCATTAATAGATGCATAATATTTTCCAATCTTATTCATCAAAATGCTCAACAGAGGTATGACAACCGCAAGCATCCATGAGCCCTGTACAAATTTCGTCATAAATACAATAACTGTACTTGTAGCTGTCATCACCGCCCCCAGTCCGTTTATAACAAGTTTATGTTTCCATCCCCTGTTCTTAACGCTCAGCCACTTACGAACCATTCCTATCTGAGAAAGGGTAAAGGATAAAAATACCCCCACAGAATAAAGAGGAACCAGGTGGTGAGTATTCGCCTTAAATGCTGTCAGAAGTAATCCTGCTGCAAAAAAGATGAACATAATTCCGTTGGAAAAACTGAGCCTTGTTCCTCTTTGCATAAACTGATGAGGAAGGTAATGATCCTGAGACAATATAGCCAACAAAGTGGGAAGCCCATTATAGGCTGTATTGGCAGCAAGCAGAAGTATCAGTGAAGTTGCAAATTGTAATATATAAAACATTATACCCTCACCAAAAACAGCCTTCCCCATTTGAGATATAACAGTAGAGCCCTCGACAGGTACAATCCTGAGACTGGTCACAAGCAGTATAGAGCCTCCAAAAATAAAAATTATTATGCCTACCAGTATAAAAAGAACATCCTTTGCATTTTTTTGCTCCGGCTTTCGAAATGAAGGCACAGCATTGCTAACAGCCTCTATACCTGTCAGTGCAGAACATCCTGAAGAAAAAGCCCTCAACAGTAAAAACATGGATACCGAATACAAGCTGTTCACAGCAGGTACAGACTGAGGACTGTATTCTACGGGAGAAATACCACCGGCGGCAAGTCTTACAAATCCTGTAATTATCATAATTATCATAATTGCCATAAATGCATATGTTGGAACCCCGAAAATCTTTGAAGATTCTCGCATACCCCTCAAGTTCAAAAAAGTAATTATGCACAAGAACAATAAAGCAATAATTGTACGATAAGCCATAAACTGCGGAAACGCTGCTAAAAAAGCTGCTGTTGCCGAAGATAAGCTTACGGCAACAGTCATTATATAATCTATAATAAGTGCGGAAGCTGCCACCAAACCGGCAGGCTTTCCTATATTTTCAGATGATACAACATATGCTCCGCCTCCGTTAGGATAATTATCGATTATCTGTGCATAAGAAAATGCAAGCACAAGAAAAAGCAATATTATGGGAAGTGTTATGGGCTTCAGGTAATTAACAGAAGCCACCCCTAAAACCGGTACAAGCACAATCAGCATTTCTTCAATTGCATAAGCAACTGAAGAAACCGCGTCACTTGACATTATCGGGAGTCCCCAAATTACGCTTAGCTTTTCACCTTCCAAATCATTACTCTTAAGAGCCTTTCCTAAAAAAACTTCTCTCAACGATTTATCTTTAAACATACCAATTTACCTTTCTACTATATAATATCAATCATTAATAAAAGCTATATGAAGAACACCTGAAGCTTTTAATACTAATCTTCAACACTCTCATGTAGCAATATTTGATTATAGTAAATGCATTGTGAGAACGGTGTGAGACTTAAGCTAATCCTGTGAGAATGCTGTGAGAATTTTCAGTAATATTATAATTAACTATAAAAGATAAAATATACGAACATTTGGACTTATATTATTTATTCATCTGTCAGACGGTATCCCACTCCTGTCTCCGTAATGATGTAACGCGGCTTTGCGGGGTTTTTTTCTATTTTATGCCTTAACCCCGACATTAGTGCCCTCAGAGCCTGAGTATCATTTCCGTAACCCACTCCCCATATTTCATTAATTATATATTGAGTAGTAAGAACCTTGCCCATATTTTTAAAAAGCAAAGCAAGCAGGCTGTACTCCATTGGTGTGGTATGAAGCTGTACACCGTCAAGATAAACCATAGACTTGGAAAAATCTATGCTTAAGCCCTCAACCTTAAGGCACATACGTGTATTCACGCTGTTCTGTTTGTAAAAGTGCCGCAAAGCTACCCTTATACGTGCTAACAGCTCGGTTGCTGAAAAAGGTTTTGTCAGATAATCATCAGCTCCCAAATCAAGTGCCTCTGCATTTTCCTTATCCAGTTCGTGTACCGATATAACTATAATAGGAATCTCCGACCATTCCCTGATCTTTGTGATAATATCTGTACCCTTCATATCCGGCAGAATAAGGTCAATAATAATCAAATCTACCGGCTCGGAAACAAGCAGATTTAACGCAAGACTTCCGGTTCCCGCCGCAACAAAACGAAATCCTCTCGCTTGCAACGAATGGCATACAAATTTTCGAATATGTGCGTCCTCAACCGCAACAAGAATATTTTCATTATAATTGCTCATTTATTTACACCTCTAACATTTGCTCAGGTAATTTCCTTAAGTTTTTCTGAGATTTTTTTAAAGTCTTCCCATGCATCCTTTTTTGCAGGCTCATTTCTAAGCAGATAGGATGGATGGTAGGTAGGCATGAAGTAAATATTCCCCTTTTTAACAAATTGTCCCCTTTGTCTGCTGATGCTTAAATCGGAATTTATAAGATTTTTAGCAGCAACTGCTCCAAGACACACAATTATCTTTGGCTGAATAAGTTTCACCTGCCACCTTAGGTAATTTAGACATACACTGCTTTCATCTTCAAATGGATTTCTGTTTTCAGGAGGCCTGCACTTAACCACATTGGCTATGTAGGTATCACTTCGTTTGAGGTTTATTGCCTCAATCATTTTATCCAGAAGCTGTCCTGCTCTTCCTACAAAAGGCCTACCCTGAACATCCTCATAATATCCCGGACCCTCTCCCACGAACATAATATCAGCATGCTCACTTCCTTCTCCAAATACTACGTTTGTCCTGGTTTCAGCCAGCCTGCACTTATGGCACCTATAGCAATACCCTTTAAGTTCTTCCATGGTATACATAAGTCATACCTCTACAAGCTCAAGTCAATGTGGCAGTATCCGCTTGGATTTTTCTCCAGATATTTCTGGTGATATTCCTCCGCTGCATAAAAGTTTTTCAAAGGCATAACCTCTGTCACAATGGCCTTTTGATACTTTGAAGCTTCTTTTTCCATCGATGCCTTTATAATGTTCAAATCATCTTCGTCCACATAGTATATTCCGGTTCTGTATTGGGTTCCCATATCTCCGCCCTGCCTGTTAAGCAAGGTAGGGTCTATTACCTTCCAGAAATCTTCTAATATTTTATTGAGAGTTATTTCATTTTCATCATACTTTATATAAACAGTTTCCGCATATCCGGTGGTATTTGTACACACCTGCTCATAAGAGGGATTTTCAGTATTTCCGTTGGCATATCCCACTTCTGTTTCCATGACACCCTTGCGAAGATCAAAATATGCCTGCATTCCCCAAAAACATCCGCCTGCCAGATAAATTTCCTTCATTATAATCAACTCCCTGTTTCGAATTTATATTGTTTATTATACTCAAAATTTACTTTTTTCTCAATATTATTATTCTTAATATTCTTCATTAAAAATTTAAAGTTTTTATTGAAATTTATATTCATATATGCTAATATATTAATATAATAATATTACGAGGTAGTTATGATAGATTTTAACAATAAAGAAAAAACAAAAAAGTTATTGTCGGAAAAAGCAGACTTATTAAAAACAATTGCTCATCCTGTAAGGCTTTGCATACTGGCAATGCTTATAAAGGAGGAACAAAGCAATGTAACGGATATGCAGTGCTGCCTGGATGTTCCTCAGCCCACAGTTTCCCAGCACCTGGCAAAATTAAAATCTGCAGGCATACTTTCTGCCGAAAGAAACGGAACAGAAATAATTTATACAATTAAAAACGAAGAAGTCAAGAAATTAATAATTCAAATTTTAAAAGATTAAATATGGAGGCATTTATGAGTAAGAAAATTTTAATTATAGGTGGTGTTGCAGGAGGTGCAAGCACTGCCGCAAGGCTCAGGAGACTGGATGAATCATCTGAAATAATTATGTTTGAAAGAGGTTCCTACATTTCATATGCAAACTGCGGTCTTCCGTACCACATAGGCAATGTTATCAAGGAGAGAGAATCCCTTCTGCTGCAAACTCCGGAAGCAATGTCCAAGAAATATAATATTGATGTCAGGATTGATTCGGAAGTCATAAAAATTGACAGGGAAAACAAGTCAGTAGAAGTCAAAAAAACAAATACAGGAGAAACATATTCAGAAAGCTATGACGTACTGGTAATATCTACAGGTTCAACACCATTGAAACCGCCTATTGAGGGAATTGATTCACCCGGCATATTTACACTTTGGACTGTTCCCGATACTGATGAAATCAAAAAGTTCATTGAGGAAAGAAAACCTAAAAATGCAGTTGTAATAGGTGGAGGCTTTATAGGACTTGAAGTTGCGGAAAACCTCCATCATGCAGGCATTAACGTAACTGTGGCCGAAGCAATGGATCAGGTAATGGCACCCCTGGATTATGAAATGGCACGTCTTGTGCAAAATAACATGGTATCAAATGGTGTAAACTTAATATTGGGCGACGGAGTATCAAAGTTTAAAAATGAAAATAACATGGTTTCTATTACCCTTGCCAGCGGAAGAGTGCTGCACTCAGACATGGTTATACTATCCATAGGAGTAAGACCAAACAGCATGCTTGCAAAAAATGCAGGGTTAGAACTTAACCAAAGAGGCGGAATAGTAGTTAACAGCCACCTAAAAACATCTGACCCCAATATATATGCCCTGGGAGATGTTATTGAGGTTGAAGAATTTATAAATAAAGGAAAGGCCATGATTGCCCTGGCAGGTCCCGCAAATAAGCAGGGACGAATTTGTGCCAACAACATATACGGCGCAAATGAAGAATACAGGGGCACCATGGGAACTTCGGTAGCCAAAGTGTTTGACCTGACAGCCGCATCAACCGGCTCTAACGAAAAAACCCTGATGAGAATGGGTATGGAGGAAAACAGGGATTATTACACTGCAACCATTTCTCAAAAATCTCACGCAGGCTATTATCCCGAATCCTCCGAACTGATTTTAAAACTTATATTTTCAACCGACGGCAAAAAAATATTCGGTGCTCAGATAGTAGGAGAGGATGGAGCTGACAAGCGTATTGACACTATTGCAACAACAATAGGCTTAGGCGGAAGCATTTTTGATTTAAAGGAACTTGAGCTTGCTTATGCTCCTCCATATTCATCAGCTAAAGACCCTGTAAACATGTTAGGATTTGTTGCTGAAAATATAATTGAAAATAAAGTTAAATTTTCTAAATGGAATGATATTGATCCTTCAAAGCCAGGTGAATATACGATACTTGATATCCGTGAGGAAATGGAATTAATGGTTTTTGAAATTCCGGGAGCTATAAATATACCTTTAGGTAACTTAAGAAGCAGAATTGGTGAGCTTAATAAAAACGATAATATAATAATTTTTTGTGCAGTTGGTGTTCGTTCATACAATGCGGCAAGAATATTGATGGAAAACGGATTTAATAATGTATTTGTATATCCTGGAGGAACAAGCTTTTATAAATCAGTTTATTATGATTATTTCAGCAGTTCTGACTGTAAGCCTGCCGCTGATTCTAATATTAATACAAATTCTCAAAAAAAAACTGAATTTACTGAGTTAAATGACATAAATGAAATAAAAGCCAAAATTCAGGTTGACTGCAGCGGACTTCAGTGCCCGGGACCTATAATGAAGGTTTATGAAACGATAAACAAAATTAATGACGGTGAAATTATCCAGGTTTCTGCAACTGATTCAGGATTTGCCAAGGATGTGGAAGCCTGGTGCAGAAGAACCGGAAATACACTGTTGAAGGCTGAAAAAGAAGGAAAAAATAATATTGTATTCCTGCAAAAAGGAACAGGAAATAATAACATAGAAAATTTTTCAGGTAACCCCATAAATAATAACTCTTCAAACAACGGCAAAACAATTGTTGTGTTCAGCGGCGATATGGATAAGGTAATGGCTTCCTTTGTAATTGCAAATGGTGCGGCAGCCATGGGAAGACCTGTTACAATGTTCTTTACATTCTGGGGTTTAAATGTTTTAAGAAAACCCGAAAAACAAAGCATCAAAAAACCGTTCATTGATGCAATGTTCGGTAAAATGATGCCCAGGGGAGTAAACAAGCTTAAACTTTCTAAAATGAACATGGGAGGCATGGGAACATCCATGATGCGCAAGGTTATGAAGGATAAAAACATTGATTCATTAGAAGATTTAGTTAAAAAGGCACAGCAGAACGGAGTTAAAATGATTGCCTGCACCATGTCCATGGAAGTAATGGGAATCACCGAGGAAGAATTAATTGACGGTATAGAATTTGCAGGCGTCGGAACCTACCTTGGTGATGCAGAAGAATCCAATGTAAATCTTTTCATTTAATTTTAATAATAAACCAAATAGAAGTACCTATAAACAATGATACTTCTATTTGGTTTTTATTTATTTACAGCACCTGCACAGCAAATGCCGTTGTTTGAGGGGGTATGCTAGCAGTTTGAAACATTGCATGCTCGATTCTTACAAAATCTCCCGGTCTCAAATCTCTTAATCTGATTCTCCTTCCCCTCCTGTCTGTGATGGTGGTTGCATCTGTTATGACAAACCTCATCTGACTGTATATATCAAGAGGGTCTCCCGTGTATAAAAACCCTAATTGAGGCTCTACTTCCATCACTCTGCCTTCGGTAAAGCTAAATTGACAATCTTCTATAACTGTTATTGCAAATGCCCTTGACTGTGGAGGAATACTCCTTGTCATAACTGCAGAAAACTCAGCATTAACAGTCATTCCTTCTCTCAAATCCCTAAGAGACATGGGCTGGCCAAACTGGTCTCTTATTACTGTATCTCTTCCCACAATTAATGTAACTGTCTGCATATTAACCCTATTGAAATCTCCCATGACACCGTAGGATATTGTCACATAGCTCTCCTGCCTGTCTCTGCTTATACTTTCAATAATAGCGTGTTCTGCTGTTATAACATTACTTCCTCTATTTCTGAAGTTTTGATTTGTTACCATATCATCCATATTTCACCTCTAAGAGTAATATATTATATATATATTCAGAAAATGTTAATATGTTAGTGCTCGCAGTCCAAATCGCCAATTTATTTATTTCCTTTAAGTTACATAAATTGTGGTTTCGCTGCACAAATAAAGCTGCCTCAAACGAGGCAGCCAATTAGTTTTTCTGTTGCGGGCAACAGCTTGAACTGCCGCTGCATCCTGAACAGCCGGCACATCCACAGCCGGAACCATTCTTTTTTTGTTTTCTCCTGAAAATTATCGCACCTGCAGCAATTGCTGCAACAATGGCAATAATTACAACATCTGCAAAATTCATAAGTACCTCCTATATTATCAAACTTCCTACCTGATAAACTATCGTGGCCACAACAAATGCAGTTAGTGTTTGATATAATGCCGTAAGCACTGCGTACTTCATTGAGCCCAATTCCCTCTTAGTAGCAGCAAAAGCTGCCACACAAGGCATATACAAAAGTATGAATGTTAAAAACGAAAATGCACTAAGCGGTGTAAATATAGAATTTAGCGTAGCTGAAAGCTGTGCGTCTGTTGCTGCTCCTGTCAAAACTGACAATGTACTTACAACCGCTTCCTTAGCTGTCAAGCCTGTTATAATTGCCGTTGAAGCTCTCCAGTCATTGAATCCTAAAGGTATGAACAGTGGTGCAATCAATGAACCAAGAGTCGCAAGCATGCTGTATGAACTATCTTCAACCATGTTCATGGACCAGTCAAAGCTTTGAAGAAACCATATAATTATTGTTCCAATAAATATAACAGTGAAAGCTCTTTGTATAAAATCTTTTCCTTTTTCCCACATATGAAGCACCACGCTTCTCTTTGAAGGAATCCTGTAAGCAGGCAGCTCCATAACAAAGGGGACAGGTTCACCCTTGAATATTGTATTTTTTAACAACAGTCCTGATAAAACTGCCGTAACCATTCCCATAACATAAAGTACAATCATTACCACAGCGGCATTTCCCGGAAAAAATGCCATTGTAATCATTCCGTATATCGGAAGCTTGGCGCTGCATGACATAAATGGAGTCAGCACAATTGTCATCCTTCTGTCTCTTTCACTGGGCAATGTCCTTGTTGCCATAATCGCTGGAACACTGCAGCCGAACCCTATGAGCATCGGAACGAAAGAACGACCAGAAAGTCCGATTTTTCTCAAAATCTTATCCATTAAAAATGCAACTCTTGCCATATATCCGCTGTCTTCCAAAAGTGACAAGAAGAAGAACAGGATTACTATAATCGGAAGAAAAGACACTACACTTCCCACGCCTGCAAAAATTCCGTCAATTACTAACGAATGAACCCATTCGCTTACATTGGATGCAATCATTAAATCGGATACAAATTCTGTAAATGTACCTATGAGATCTTCCAGGTATCCCTGAAGAGGTCCACCCAGGACTCCGAAGGTCATCCAGAATATAAAAAACATAATTCCCAGAAATATTGGGATGCCTAAATATTTATGTGTCAGCATCCTATCTATTTTCTCTGAACGAATTTGCTCATTTGTTTCCTGTTTTTTAATAACAGTGTCCTCACATATTTTTTCTATATAATTATACCTCATGTCAGCCAGTGCAGCTTCTCTGTCAGTACCTAATGCCTTTTCCATATCATCAACAACATGGCTTACTATATGGGTTTGATTTTCAGTAATCTTCAATTCCTTGAATGCAGGCTCATCACCTTCAACAAGCTTGGTTGCCGCAAAACGCACCGGATAATTCGCTGCCTTTGCCTGGTCTTCTATCAAATGTGAAATTGAATGGATGGCTTTATGAACCTCTCCTGTACAGAAATCAAGTTTTTTCGGTACAGCCTTATTCTCTGCAGTCTTAATTGCCACGTCAACTAACTCTGAAAGTCCCTCTTCCTTGCTTGCAGAAATTGGTACTACAGGAATTCCCAAGTGCTCGGAAAGTTTCACCACATCAATAGAGTTTCCGCTGGCTCTTACCTCGTCCATCATGTTCAAGGCAATTACCATAGGAATTGAAAGTTCCACCAGCTGCAATGTCAGATAAAGATTTCGTTCTATATTTGTGGCATCCACAATATTTAATATCAAATCAGGATTTTCTTTTATGAGAAAATCTCTTGTAACAACTTCTTCCATTGTGTATGGGGATAAAGAATATATGCCTGGCAAATCAACTAAAGAAGTCTCTTTATGCTTTCTTATCTGTCCTTCCTTTTTTTCAATTGTAACACCGGGAAAGTTGCCAACATGTTGGTTGCTTCCTGTCAGAGCATTGTAAAGTGTGGTTTTCCCAGAATTTTGATTCCCGGCAAGCGCAAATACATATTTCATTTATTGAATACCTCTTTCAGCTCAATTTTCGAGGCCTCTTCTTTTCTAATAGTAAGAACATAATTTCTGAGCGAAAGTTCAATCGGGTCGCCCATAGGTGCTGTTTTTCTAACAAACACCCTTGTGTTGGGGGTTAATCCCATATCCAATAGCCTTCTCCTGAGAATTCCCTGACCGCCTATTGATGAAATAATCCCGCCTTGTCCTGGTTTTATATTATCCAATGTCATATTTATCCCGCCTTTTCGATATTGATAATCATTATCATTAACTGTCTTAAGTATATGCCTAAAAAGATATGTTGTCAATAGTTCAATAATAATTTTTGCAAAAAAAAATAAAAATATGGTTGGTATCGCAACCATACTTATTATCTACTTCATATCATCACTATTTGAGCCATATACCTGTACTACCGGTATTACAAACATGAATCCCACTCCAGGTTCTTCAAAGTAATTTAACTGCTTCTTTATTTTTTCAACTACTTCATCCAGCCTTTCCTTATCACGTATAATGCTGAATACTGTCTTGCTGTATGGTTTCCTGCCGTCTATCAGCTTCTTTACGCTATCAAGCATGGGTATATTTATATTATGTCCAAGCAGTACCTTTCCCATTCCCTGGCTGTCAATTGTTGTAGCTCCTATTTCCGCCTGATAAAAAACCTCATGTATATCATCAAGTTTATAAATATCATTCAATATTAATACTAAAGCAAACATATAAATCCTCCCCTTGCGTTTAGTCCATGTAGATGGATTATATCATATGCATTTTTACTATTCAATATCTACATGAAATATTTCCGGGGATTGGATGACTTTATCGGCAGCACAAATCGGCTTTTGTTGTTGATTTGTTACTTATAATCAAAATAGAAATGGCTAAAAATAAACAAATATTAAAGATTAAATTAAAAAATAACTAAAAGTTAAGTTGATTTTAAGGAATTAAATGATATAATTAATTAAATTAAACCTTATTTAACTGACGACTTTTCCGTTGGACAAGTCGATAATCTTATATAATTTTTTATTCTATATTAATATTATATAGAATGTTTAAGCCGGTACAGGCTTTGGAGGACACAATGAAAAATTATCTGGTAGGACTTGATATAGGCTCTACTACAGTAAAAATAGCTGTATTAGACAATAAAGGAAACTTAATTCATAAGCAATACGAAAGGCACTATTCCGATATAAGAAATACTGTTACGGAAATCATTAAAAATTCCTGTGATAAATTGAAGGGAAGCTCCATTAATATTAGTATCACAGGTTCAGGCGCCATTGATATATCTAAATATTTAGGTATAACATTTGTTCAGGAGGTTGCCGCATCAACCAGTGCTATTGAAAAATACATTCCCGGCACTGATGTGGTTATTGAGCTGGGTGGCGAGGATGCTAAAATAACATATTTATCCGGAAATCTTGAACAACGTATGAATGGTTCATGCGCAGGAGGAACCGGAGCATTCATAGACCAGATGGCAATATTGATGAAGACTGATGCCATTGGTTTAAACGAGCTTTCTAAAAACCACAAAACAATTTATCCAATCGCTTCACGCTGTGGTGTTTTTGCAAAATCTGATATACAGCCGCTGCTAAATGAAGGTGCGCGACAGGAAGATATTGCAGCATCAATTTTCCAGGCAGTTGTTAATCAAACTATAAGCGGACTTGCACAGGGAAGGCCTATTAAAGGAAAGGTTGCTTTTTTAGGCGGTCCCTTGTTCTTCTTGTCAGAACTTAGAGAAAGATTTAAAGAAACCTTGAATTTAAGTGATGAAAATTCAATATGCCCCGAAAATGCAAACTATTATGTTGCCATGGGAGCAGCTTTGATGTCAAAAGATACCGAAGAAATAAGCTTTGACGAATTTTACAAGAAAATTGAAAACACAATGAAAAATACCAGTATAGAATACCGGAAAAAAGATTTGGAACCATTGTTCGAAAACCAGAAAGAATACACAAAATTTTTGGAAAGACATAGTAAGAATAAAGCAAAACAAAAAAACATCACTGAATATAGCGGATTGACATTTCTGGGAATTGATGCTGGGTCTACTACTACAAAACTTGTTTTAATCACTGAAGATGGCGAAATATTGTATTCATACTATGCAAGTAATGCAGGGAACCCTTTAAATTCTGCTGTAAATGCCGTTAAAGAACTTTACGGAAAGCTTCACGATGGTATTAAGATTGCTTACACCACTGTAACGGGCTACGGAGAACATTTAATAAAAGCAGCACTTAACGTTGACGCAGGAGAAATCGAAACAGTGGCACATTACAAAGCTGCAGATTTTTTCCTAAATGGTGTAGATTTTATAATCGACATAGGCGGTCAGGACATGAAGAGCATGATTATAAAAAACGGAGTAATAGACTCAATCATGCTTAATGAAGCCTGCTCATCAGGCTGCGGTTCATTTATTGAAACCTTTGCCAACTCCCTGGGGATGAATGTGCATGAATTTGCAGAGACGGCAGCGCTCTCAAAACATCCCGTTGATCTTGGGACCAGGTGTACAGTCTTTATGAACTCCAAGGTTAAGCAGGCTCAAAGAGAAGGGGCTACTTTAAGCGATATTTCAGCAGGAATTTCATATTCCGTCATAAAAAATGCCTTATTTAAGGTTATACGATTAAAATCCTTGGATTCCATAGGAGACAGAGTTGTAGTTCAGGGAGGTACATTTTATAATAATTCTGTGCTGAGAGCCTTTGAGCTGATTACAGGAAAAGAAGTTGTAAGACCCGACATAGCCGGAATTATGGGAGCATTTGGTGCGGCTCTGATTGCCAGAAACAAATATGACCCTTCTCTAAAAAGCTCCTTTGTAAAAGAAGAAGAGCTTGAGAAATTTGCATTCAGCACATCAATGGAACGCTGCGGACAATGTACAAACAACTGTCTTCTAACTATAAATAAATTTTCCGACGGAAGATACTTTGTTTCGGGCAACCGCTGTGAACGTGGCGCCGAAAAATATGTCCAAGTTGAAAGAAAAGAACCTCTGCCCAATCTTTACAAGTACAAGTACAAAAGAGTTTTTAACTATAAGCCCTTGGCATTAAATGGAGCTAAAAGAGGAATAATAGGAATACCAAGAGTATTGAATATGTACGAGGACTACCCATTCTGGTTTACTTTTTTTACGGAGCTGGGATATAGGGTTGTCCTATCCGGAGTTTCCAGCAAAAAAATATATGAGCTGGGAATGGGAACAATACCTTCAGAATCTGTATGCTATCCGGGCAAAATTACTCATGGACACATTGTAGACCTTATAAATAAAAAGGTAAACAAAATATTTTATCCGTGTATTTCCTATAATATTAAAGAGGATGAAGGTGCTGGTAACCACTTTAACTGTCCGGTAGTTGTTTCCTATCCGGAGTCAATTGAAGCAAATATAGATTTAACCGGTGTTAAATTTTACAAGCCTTTCTTAAACCTAAACGACAAAGAAAGACTTGTAAATAAGCTTTACAGAGAATTGGGCTTTGAGGAAGATTTAAGCTTTGAAGAAATTAAAGATGCCGCTGATAAAGCATATGACGAATTATTTACTTACAAACAAGATGTTAAAAACGAAGGAAAAAAAGCAATTGAATATATAAAGCAAAACAATAAAAAGGGTATAGTATTAGCCGGACGTCCCTACCATGTAGACCCGGAAATAAACCATGGAATACCTGAGATGATTGAAAACTACGGATTAGTTGTTCTTTCGGAGGATTCATTGGAAAATAGATATCCCATAGAAAGACCTTTGAGAGTTATCGACCAGTGGTCATATCACACAAGGCTTTATGCAGCTGCAACCTATGTTTCAAATATAGATTATCTGGAGCTCATTCAGCTTAATTCATTCGGATGCGGACTCGATGCCGTAACAACCGATCAGGTAAGCGAGATATTGCAGAGAAATAATAAAATATACACTGTTATTAAGATAGATGAAATAACAAACCTTGGTGCAATAAGAATCCGTATTCGTTCATTGCTGGCTTCCATGGAGGAAAGAGAAAAAAACGGAGTGACTCACAAACAGATAGAAGAACCCGGCAAAAATATAGCATTTACAAAAGAAATGAAAAAGAATCACACAATACTGGTTCCTCAAATGTCTCCCATACACTTTCAATTTGTAGAAACAGCCGCGAGAGTTTCAGGATACAATGCTGTTGTTCTTCCGGCAGTTGATAAAAAAGCGGTTGATGTGGGACTTAAGGTTGTTAACAACGATGCATGCTATCCCTCAATAATAGTAGTAGGTCAGCTTATAAACGCCTTAGAATCAGGCAAGTACGACCTGGACAATGTATCGCTTATGATTTCGCAGACAGGCGGAGGCTGCCGCGCAACAAACTATATTGGATTTATACGCAAGGCCCTGAAAGATATGGGATATGGGAATATTCCTGTTATCTCTTTCAACATGGTGGGACTTGAAAAGCAGCCTGGATTTAAAATAACTTTACCTTTTATGAACAGACTGGTTATGTCCATGGTAATAGGAGATACTCTAATGCGTGCAATCTACAGGACAAGACCATATGAAAAAGAAAAAGGCTCGGTTAACAAGCTTTATGATGGATGGGTTAAAAAATGCCATCAGGTAATTAAATCGGGAAATTATGCCGAATACAAGCGCACAATAAAAAATATCGTGAATGATTTTGATAATATTGAGTTAGATGAGAGCATAAGAAAACCCAAGGTAGGAATAGTGGGTGAAATACTTGTTAAGTTTCATCCTAATGCAAACAATGACATTTTTTCACTGCTGGAGGAAGAAGGAGCAGAGGTTGTAGTACCTGATTTACTGGATTTCTTCTCCTACAGCTCACTTAACGGTGTTATTAAATATGATGAAATGCTCATTGGTACTAAGAAATCAAAATCCGTTAACAACATTGCCGTCAAAGCAATTGATACGTATAAGAAACCAAGTGTCGAGGCATTCAGAAACTCTAAGAGATTCACAGTTCCGGCCAATATAAGAGAAATTGCTCATAAGGCAAGCAACTTCTTGTCTCTTGCAAATCAATCCGGTGAGGGCTGGTTTCTTACAGGGGAAATGGTTGAACTTTTAGACTCGGGCGTTGACAACATACTGTGTTTACAGCCATTTGCATGCCTACCTAACCACATAACAGGTAAGGGTATGATTAAAAAGCTTAAAGACGCTTATCCCATGTCTAACATTGTTCCCATAGACTTTGATGCAGGTATAAGCGAAGTAAATCAGATAAACAGAATAAAGCTTATGCTTACCAGTGCATTCAGAAATATGAAATCAGAAGAATCAGGAGAAACCGCCGACTCTAAAAAAGCAGAAAAAGCCATGAATATTGATACTAAAAATTTACAGGGACAAGAAGCATAGGAAGTTAAAGTATACTTGTAGATTCCACTAAAAATAGAAAGCACCTAAAAAGAGGTTAATTCATTTGTAAAAAGACCAATCATATTAATGATTGGTCTTTTTAGTAGTATGTTTTTTTAATTTCTTAACTGACAGGGATATTACAGTAATCTTTTATATTTTTTTATCTGTTATAACTGTTCCCGTTAAGCCGTTTAATGCATCCATTGACTTGTAAAGAGATGTTATTATGGATTTTCTGCCTGGGTTATTTTTTACAAATTTAACTGCCGCCATTACCTTCGGAAGCATGCTGCCCGGTGCGAAATGCCCTTCTTCTATATATTTTTCAGCTTCATGCACTGTCATAGAGGATAAATCCTGCTGGTTTGGCTTGTTATAATTAATTGAAACCCTTTCAACCTCAGTAAGTATCATCAATATATCTGCATCCATATCCTCTGCTAATTTCTCCGCAGCCAAATCCTTGTCTATTACAGCCGCAATTCCTTCAACCGAGCCATCTTCTTTTTCGATTACGGGAATTCCTCCGCCTCCGCATGCAATTGTGATTGTGGAATCCCAAAGTCTTTTAATTGTATCAATTTCTAATATTTTTTCAGGCATAGGTGATGGGACAACTCTCCTCCAGCCCCTTCCCGCATCTTCTTTCATGGTGTAGCCCTTTTCTTCAGCTAATTTTTTAGCTTCTTCTTCTGTATAAAATATTCCTATGGGCTTCGTAGGGTTTTTAAATGCCTGATCGTTTTTATTTACCACCACCTGAGTTACAACTGTAACAACAGGAAGTATTCTCTCTCTCTTAGTTAGTGCATATTTTAAGCCTTGCTGAATGTGATAGCCTATATATCCCTGAGTCATTGCTCCGCATACATCAAAGGGCATTGCAGGCGTTACATCTTTTGCAGTTTCAGATGCCAGAAGAAGTCTTCCAACCTGTGGTCCGTTTCCATGAACTATAGCTATTTCATAGCCAGCACAGCTTATTTCCGCAAGGTATTCACAGGTTCTTTTTACAACCTTTAGCTGAGCCTCAGCCGTAGATGGCATGCTTTTATCTTCTAATGCATTTCCTCCCAGTGCAATAACTGCCTTAATAATTTTATCCATCATGTTCCTCTCTTAAATTATCTTTATTAAGCTATTGTTGCAACCATAACTGCTTTGATTGTGTGAAGCCTGTTCTCTGCTTCATCGAAAACAACAGAATGCCTGCTTCTGAACACTTCGTCAGTTACCTCTCTTATATCATAGCCAAGTCCATATTGTTCTTTTGCCATTTTTGTTTCAAAGTCGTGGAATGAAGGCAGACAGTGCATAAATATAACATCTTCATTTTCTGTAGCTTTCATTAAATCTGCAGTAACCTTGTATGGTGTAAGCATCTTAACTCTTTCAGGTATCTGAGCTTCCTCTCCCATTGATGCCCAAATATCTGTATAAATAACATCCGCACCTTTAACACATTCTGCATTATCGGATATTTCAATTTTAGCTCCTGTTTGCTCCGCAACCTTATAAACCCTGTCGAGCACTTCTTTATCAAGCTCTTCACTCAATTCTTTAGGACCGAATGCAACATAGTGCATTCCCATTTTGGCACATCCATACATCCATGCATAAGACATATTGTTTCTGATATCTCCCGCAAATACTACCTTTACCTTATTTAATGGTTTTGCAACATGTTCCTCTATCGTCAGCAGATCAGCCAATATTTGTGTAGGATGGTCAACATCCGTTAAACCGTTCCAAACAGGCACACCTGAATATTTTGCCAGATCTTCGACAACCTCTTGCTTGTAGCCCCTATATTCAATTCCGTCATAAAATCTTCCCAGAACCTTAGCAGTATCCTCCAGAGATTCCTTCTTCCCCATTTGCGAACTTCCTGAATCCAGGAATGTAACATGAGCACCTTCGTCCAGAGCTGCGACTTCAAAAGCACATCTTGTTCTTGTTGAGGTTTTTTCAAATAACAATACAACATTTTTCCCTTTTAGATTATAGTTTGAGTCACCTGCACGTTTCTTTGCCTTCAGATCATGTGACAGATCCAGCAAATACCTTATTTCTTCAGTCGTAAAATCCATTAACGTCAAAAAACTTCTTCCTTTTAAATTAACAGCCATTTTTCCCTCCATATATTATTAATCTTATTAAATAAATATTATAGTAATTATGTTTAAAAGTATAGTGATTTTTTTATTATAATTATAAATTTTCTCTTATCAGTGGCATACTCATGCACCTTGGACCGCCTCTACCTCTTGATAACTCTGAGCTTGGCATAATATATGTTTTTATACCGGCTTGCTGCAATATTTCATTTGTTACATAATTTCTGGAATAAACTATAACCTCTCCAGGAGCAATACATAAAGTATTGGACCCGTCATTCCACTGCTCTCTTGCTGCATCAACATCACTGCCGCCACCGCATTTAATCAGCTTTACACTGTCAATATTTAATGCTTTCTTCAATATGTCTTCCAAATAACCCTTTTCTTCTGTAATTTTCATTTTGCCATATTTATCTCTTTCAAGCATATAAACCGACATATCTGATTTAATATTTGGGTGAATTGTAAATTTATCATAGTCTACCATTGTAAACACCGTATCCAAGTGCATAAATGCTCTGTTTTTAGGGATATCTATAGCTAATATTTTCTTAAATGTGCTGTCCCCTGTTAACAAATTGTTCGCAAATCTTTCAATAGCATTTGGATTCGTTCTTTGTGAAATTCCAACGACTACAGTTTCCTGATTCAATAATAAAATATCTCCACCTTCAAGGCAGTAACTCTCTGTCCTGTCGTAATAAATCTTTGTTTCTTTATAAACAGGATTGTAATTAAAAATATATTTTGCAAATAAAGTTTCTCTGTTCCTTGTAACAGTGAACATCTTATGAATTGATACGCCTTCACCTATTGTTGCAAAAGGATCTCTTGTAAAATAGAGGTTGGGCATGGGATCAATCACAAAGGGATATTGATTACTTAGAAAGTCCGCAAGTCCTGCTTCTCCAGAACGATGAATTTCGGACTTTCTTACTCCCTCCATCATTTTAGAAACCATATCTTTATTGCTTTTAAAGGATAAAAAATAATTCCTTAAAATTTCCGATTCTCTGTTTTCTTTTATACCCGCCTCTTGAATATATTCATTTATAAATTGATTTTTTATTTCATCGTTATAAAGGGAATCCGAAACCAAATCCTCAAGGTAGACAACTTCAATTCCTCTATCCCTAAAAATATTCGCAAATGCATCATGTTCTTCCTGTGCTATTTTCAGATATGGAATATCGTCAAAAAGCAGTCTTTCAAGATATTGAGGCATTAGGTTTTCTAACTCTTTTCCCGGCCTGTGCAGCAAAACCTTTTTTAGCTTTCCAATTTCTGAATATACATTGATAGCTGAATCCATAACATCACCACCACTAATTTTATTTTTCAAAATAAAAATTATACGAAATTAATATGATAAAATTGCCGTAAACAAATTATATCATACGTTGCATCGTCAATTTTATCTGATTATATTGTATTAAGAAATTATTGATT
>DHUT01000012.1:0-35244 GCA_002409285.1 Firmicutes bacterium UBA5227
TTCGCAGAAAGGTGGATTTATAAGAATGAATAAATTAAAAAAATCACTTGCATTGGTACTTGCTCTTTGCTTGACAGTAACAGCCGTTGCATGCAATAAGGATGAAGAAAAGATTGAAGAAGGTGTGAAGGCAAAGGTCAATGATAAAGTAATTACCCAGAAAGAGTATGACGAGCACTTGGCTGTTTATAAAAAAATGGCGGAAAGCCAGTATGGTGCCGGAGCCTGGGATTTAGAAATTGCTGAAGGTCAGACTATGGGAAGCTTCTACGAGACTAATCTGCTTGATCAGCTGATTTCAGATTTGTTGCTGGTTGACGCTGCTGAGAAGGAAGGCATAACAATTTCAGATGAAGAACTGCAGGGTGAGCTTGATAATTTTAAGGCATATCTGGATACTGAGGAAAAATACAAAGAATTTCTGACAAATTACGGCATGTCCGAGGATTATCTTAAAAATTCATTGAAAAATGAATACCTGATTAATCATTATCTGTCTGTTAAAATTGAAAACCTCCAGCCTACCGACCAGGAGCTTGAAACATTGTTTAAGGATTTAAAAATGAATGAAAAGGTAAGAGCAAGCCACATACTTGTTGATACAGAGGATGAAGCAAAGGCTGTCATCGACAGGATTAATAAGGGAGAAAGCTTTGAAGATCTGGCTAAGGAATTATCTAAAGATACAGGAAGCGCAGCAAATGGCGGGGATTTAGACTATTTTGAATATGTTGATATGGTTCAGCCTTTTTCTGAAGCTGCATTTAATATGGAAGTAGGGGAAGTAAGTAAACCGGTTGAATCCAAATTCGGTTACCATGTAATCAAAGTAACTGATAAAAAAGTAGATGATGCAGTTACGTTGGAAACAAAAAAATCAGTTCTGACAGAATATTACAAGTCAACGAAGTATGAAGAGCTTCTTGCAAAGTTAAATAATGAAGCAAATATTAACAAATAATGAAGATTGTATTTACATTTAATAAAAAATGTTATAAAAAGTAAAAAAATGTTGCTATTTATAAGGTATTCCTATATAATATTATTGATATTTCCAATAATATCCGTAAACTATTCAGGATAAAATCTATTAAAGTGTAAATAATAGAAAATATTAAAAGAAATGTCATATAAATAAATTTATGCAATTGGAGGAACATAGATATGAAAGCAACTGGAATTGTCAGAAGAATTGATGACCTTGGAAGGGTGGTTATTCCTAAAGAAATAAGGAGAACACTCAGAATCAGGGAAGGGGATCCTTTGGAAATATTCACAGACAGAGAAGGTGAAATAATACTGAAAAAATATTCACCTATAGGAGAATTAACTGAATTTGCAGGAGAATATGTTGAATCCTTGTTTGACACAACAAGACATATTGCCGTAATTACAGACCGTGATGGAGTAATAGCTGTATCAGGAAGTTCTAAAAAGGACTATTTGGAAAAAAGATTAAGCCCTGAGTTGGAAAAAATAATTGAGGGCAGGGAAGTTTATATGACAAGTGCTAATGCTAAACCGATCAGAATTACAGCAAATGAGTTTAATCCTGATAATTATACCAGCCAGGTTATATCTCCTATATTAGTTCATGGAGATCCTATCGGAGCAGTTATGCTTCTCTCAAAGGAAAAGGCGTCAAAAATGACTGAGGTTGAAGAAAAATTAATAAAAACCGCAAGCATATTCCTATCAAGACAAATGGAAAGCTAAAAAACATATTTAATAAAGATGATATATATCATCTTTATTTTTGTATGCCCTAACCCCATTTTTCAGAGTCTTTTTTAGCCTCCCCTTTTTTAGCCTCCCCTTTTTAGATAACGTTTTGACTTTAATATATTTTTGGGCTATAATTAAAACAAAAAAATAGCGGCATCAGGAGAAAATTATGAAAACACTGGCGATAGTAAGCTATACAGCGGAATCTGTCAACAGCTATTACAATCAGATAGAAAGCCTTTTTTCTGATAAAATCAGCATAGAAAAATATGCTCTTGAGGATTTAAAAAACCATAAAGAAATTAATATAGACGCAGATGTTTTGTTAATTCCGTCGTACCATCTGTTTAATAAAATAAAGGGCAATGTAAGCAGCAATACAGAGCTCTTATTTGCAGACAGAACAATTTCAAAATCAGGAATGGATAAAATAAAAAGGATTAAAAAGGATTTTAGGGTAGTGCTTATAGATGAGAGCCCTGAAATGACAGAGCAGATGATATCAACTATTTACCAGCTTGGAGCCAGGCATATTCAGTTGACTTCATATTGGGCAGATGACAGCAACGATGATGATAAGATATTTATTATTCTGGGACAGTCTGACTACACACCAAAAGCATCAAGAGAAATAATTAATGTGGGAAACAGTCTTTTGGATATTAATACAATTATAGATATTGGTATGAAGTTTGATTTGTTTTCTGTTTTGGATAGAAAGGATGTTGTCAGAAGCTATAAGGAAATAGAAACCGCCAATTTCGGACTTCTTAAAATCATGGGTGTTACTAACAGCCGCGAAAGCCAGCTGGATATTTTGCTGCAGGCTATTGACGCAGGGGTTATAGGAGTTGATGCATCCGGCGATATTTTCCTGTACAACGAAATTGCCAGAGATATTGTTAAAAAAGACAATGAGCATGTAATTAATAAAAACGTACTGAAACTGCTGCCGGAAATACCCTTTGGATACACCCTTGAAAACTGGAAACCTGTTGAAGAAAAAATTATAAAGATTAACGGATGTGATGTGGTGGTATCTGTTAACCCCCTTCTTCATTCGAAAAAAATGTACGGAGCAGTGGCAATAATAAGGAAATATTCTGATTTAGAAAAAAAAGAATATTTATTGCGGAAAAAACTCATTGGGAAAGGATATGTAGCAAAATATGATTTTAAAGACATTTTCGGGAAAAGCAATGCAATTACAGAGTGCAAAAACATCGCAAAACGTATGTCAAAATCAAATTCTTCGGTACTTATAACGGGAGAGACAGGTACGGGGAAAGAATTGTTTGCTCAGGCAATACACAACAATTCCCTTAGAAAAGAATATCAGTTTGTAGCGGTTAATTGCGGGGCATTTCCTGAAAGCCTGTTGGAAAGCGAGCTTTTTGGCTATGAAGAAGGTGCTTTCACAGGAGCCAGAAAGGGAGGAAAGCCGGGATTATTTGAACTTGCTCACAAGGGAACTCTCTTTCTTGATGAAATTACGGAAATGCCAATGAGTCTACAGGTTAAGCTGCTTAGAGTTTTGCAGGAACGGGAAGTCGTCAGGCTTGGCGGTGACAGAATAATTGATGTTGATATAAGAATTATAGCAGCAACAAATAAAGGAATAAAAGAAATGGTAGAAATGGGTGAATTCAGACAGGATCTTTTTTACCGGCTCAATGTGCTTCCTCTTAAAATACCGCCTCTCAGGGACAGGAGAGAAGATATAATCGGTCTTGTGGAGTATATGAAGACGACATTTGACAGTGAGTTTACATTAACAGAAAGGGCAAAGGAGTTTCTGAGTGAATACAGCTGGAACGGAAACGTAAGAGAGCTTAGAAATTGTGTGGAGTACCTGGTCAATTTGGGATTGAATGAAATAGATGACAAGGATATACCCATCGATTACGAAGACAGAGCAATAGGTACAAAACTGTTTTTACCGGAACAGGATGCAATGACTGAATTCCTTGAGAATACAGGAGGGAATCTTAGAAAATATATATTTGTACTTGAAGAATTAAAAAATGCCTATATCAACAATAAACGCATCGGAAGGAGAAGCATAAGTGAAATAGCCAGGAAAAAGAACATTTTTATAAGTGAACAGGAAGTAAGAACAGTTTTATTAAATCTGGAAAGATATAAAATGGCTGAGATAAATACGGGCAGAGGCGGAACAGTAATAACAGATTTCGGAATTAAAGCCTTAAACTATTTATCAAAGGGTTAAACTGTACGCATTCCCGTCCCTTTTAACCCGCTAATATAAACTGACTGTGCAAAAATTAAAGACAGTATTATAATAACTATGAAAATTGAGGACTTAATTTTTTTAAAAAGCGACCCATAAATGGCACGGTTTATGCATATAATTTATTAAGTATTTATGTTTTTTTTTGCTGTTAGGAAATTACTGCTTATAGTCAAAAATTTTTTCCTTAATAAGTTTCCGACTGTGAATAGTATCGGCTGCATAATTACAATATTCTTGGTTATATATTATTTATTGTGTACATGTATAAATTAAAGGAGGGCACAAATTGAAAAAATTAATGACAGGTAATGAAGCTGTTGCGCAGGGAGCCTATGAAGCAGGTGTTCATTATGCGGCAGCTTATCCGGGTACGCCAAGCACGGAAATATTAGAAAATATTGCTCCCCACAAGGAAATTATTGCCGAGTGGGCACCAAATGAAAAGGTGGCGGTGGAATCTGCCGCAGGAGCTTCTATTGCGGGAGCAAGGACGCTTTCGGCAATGAAGCATGTGGGGCTTAATGTTGCTGCCGACCCGTTTTTTACCATGGGCTATATAGGAATAAACGGCGGTATGGTGGTTGTAAGTGCTGATGATCCGGGACTTCACTCTTCACAAAATGAACAGGATAACAGATACTATGCCAAGATGGCAAAGGTTGCAATGATAGAACCCAGCGACAGCCAGGAATGTAAGGATATGGTTAAGGACGCCCTGGAAATAAGCGAAAAATTTGATACAATGGTGTTGTTCAGAATGACCACAAGGCTGTGTCACAGCAAATCAATAGTAGAAACGGGAGAACGTACAGAAGTTCTCATTAAGCCATATGTTAAAAATACAAATAAAAACCTGATTGCACCTGCAGTTGCAAAACAGCTGCACCTGGTGGTAGAACAAAGACTGAAGGAACTTGAGAAGTTTTCAAATGAAACAGATTTAAACTATATTGAATGGAATGACAAAAAAGTAGGAGTAATTTCCGCAGGAGTTGCATACCAATACGCCAGAGAAATATTCGGTGACAGCGCCTCTTATTTGAAAATAGGTTTTACCTACCCTCTTCCAATGGAAAAAATAAAGAAATTTGCAGAACAGGTTGGAACGCTTTATGTGGTTGAAGAACTTGAACCCTTTATGGAGGAACAAATAAAAGCAGCAGGTATAGATTGTATAGGAAAAGACAAAATTCCAAACACCTGGGAGCTTAATCCGGATATAGTCGAAAAGTCATTGTTTGGAACTGAAAAAGCAACTATCGATTATGATAAAACAACTGCTGTCGGAAGGCCTCCAACACTTTGTGCAGGATGTCCTCACAGAGCATTTTACTATGAACTGTCAAAGAAAAAGAATATTATGATTACAGGAGACATAGGCTGCTATACACTTGGAGGAACAGCTCCGCTAAATGCCATGGATACCTGTATCTGCATGGGAGCAAGCGTAAGCGCCGCTCATGGAGCTAAAAAGGTATTTGAAAAAAACAACGACAACAAGAGAGTAGTTGCTACAATCGGGGACTCTACATTCTTCCATTCGGGTATGACAAGCCTTTTGGATGTTGTCTATAATAAAAGCAATACTATAACATGCATACTGGATAACAGAATAACTGCCATGACAGGTCATCAGGAAAACCCTGGTACCGGCTATACCCTTCAGGGAGAAGAAGCTTATATCACTGATATTCCGGAAGTTGTAAAAGCTTTGGGAATAAAACATATAAGGACCGTTAACCCACTAAATAGTGCCGAAACGAAAGAAGCTATCGACTGGGCACTGGCACTGGAGGAACCTTCTGTAATAATATCAAGGTATCCATGTGCGCTTAAGAGCTATTCTGAACATGATCTGAATGAATTCGGACCTATAAAGGGAGTATGTGAGGTAAATCAGGAAGTGTGTATCGGATGTAAGAAGTGTGTGGGAACAGGATGTCCGGCAATACACTTTAAAAAAGAAATTAAAAAATCTTCAATTAATAAAGTTCAATGTGTAGGCTGTAAATTATGTGCGCAGGTATGTCCTGTAAAAGCTATAAGTAAGGTGGGTGAATGATTATGAATAAAAATATTTTATTAGTAGGAGTCGGAGGACAAGGAACTATCCTTGTAAGCAAAATATTATCCACAGGTCTTTTGGAAGCAGGGTATGATGTGAAAATGTCTGAAATACACGGCATGGCTCAAAGAGGAGGCAGTGTCTCAACTCAGGTGAGATATGGAGAAAAGGTGTATTCACCGATTATAGGCATAGGTACGGCAGACATTCTTGTGTCCTTTGAAAAAATGGAAGCTTTGAGGTGGCTTGAATACCTGAAGCCTGAAGGTGTGGTTGTAATAAATGATTATGAGATTCCATCAGCACCGATACTTTCAGGTAAAGAAAATTATCCTCAGGGTATAATTGAATTGATTGAAAGCAAGGCTGATACACGAGTTATCAATGCCGCCGAAACAGCAGAAAAGCTTGGGAGTGACAAGGTAATGAACGTGGTGCTTTTGGGTGCATTGGTTAAATTGATGAACCTGACTGATATTGATTGGGACAAGGCAATAAAAGATACGGTTAAGGAAAAATTTGCAGATGTAAACATTAAGGCACTGCATGCCGGAATGGATAGTGTTGTATGCTCAAAGACGGGCTGCTGAACATTTTAATAATTGACGAGAGAGGAAATATATGGGCTATAAAATATTGGCAATAAATCCGGGATCAACTTCCACAAAAATATCCCTGTATGAAGATGAAAAAGAAATATTTACGGAAAAATTAGAACATCCGCTGGATGTAATTGAAAAGTTTGAAAATGTAGAAGATCAGCTTCATATGAGAAAAGAATTGGTTATGGAGGTTTTAAAAGAAAAGAAATTTGATATTAAAGAATTATCTGCAGTAGTAGCAAGAGGAGGAATGCTTCCTCCTGTTAATCCCGGAGCATATATGATTAACGAATTAATGGTTGACAGGGTTGAGAACCGTCCGGTTATGGAACATGCATCAAACCTTGCCGCGCCTATTGCCTTTGAAATTGCCAGACAGGTTGGTGTTCCTTCATATATATATGATTCTGTCATGTCTGATGAACTGCCTGACATTGCTCATATATCCGGAATGCCTGATCTTCCCAGAACAAGCTCAAGCCATGTGCTCAACACCAGAGCAATGGCAATAAAGGCTTCTGAGGAGCGAGGTAAAAAATATGAGGACATGAATATAATTGTTGCACATTTGGGCGGCGGAATTTCCATTAATATTCATGAAAAAGGAAGAATAGTGGATTTGGTTTCGGATGACGAAGGTCCATTCTCTCCTGAAAGGGCAGGCAGAGTTCCCTGCAGGGAATTAATCAATCTTTGCTATTCAGGTAAATATGACAAGAAAACCATGCAGAGGAAACTCAGGGGAAATGGCGGATTAAGGGCATATCTCAACACAATAGATGTAAGAGATGTAGAAAAAATGATTGCCGAAGGCAATGAATACGCAAAATTAATATTTGATGCAATGGCTTATCAGATTGCAAAAGGCATAGGAGAGCTTGCAACGGTAACAGAGGGCAATGTGGATGTCATAATACTCACCGGCGGTATTGCCCACTCTAAAATGCTTACCGACAAAGTAACAAAAAGGGTAAGCTTCATAGCTCCGGTAGAAATTTTAGCAGGAGAAAATGAAATGGAAGCCCTCGCCCTGGGCGCCCTTCGTGTTCTACGAGGACAAGAACAGGCAAGAGAATACACAGCAGAAGTAGATTCAAGAAAATAAATATCATAAAAAAACTCCCAAAGCTCCTATATATGGGAGTTTTTTTATTTTTATATTTTGACATATGGATTTGGACGTGGTATAATCATTCAAAAAAAATAGTAATAAAACAGAAAATAAAATTCAATTTTAAGGGTGACGAGATGGAGAATCAATTAAAGGAAAAGTATGGTTTGCTTACAGCCATTTCCATGGTTGTGGGCATAGTTATCGGAAGCGGTGTTTTTTTTAAAGCGGAAGCTGTATTAAAGGCTACGGGCGGCAACATGCCATTAGGTATTGCTGCCTGGGTTATTGTCGGACTTATTATGATTATTTGTTCATATTCATTTGCCACACTGGCAACTAAGTATGAAAGAGTCAATGGGGTGGTTGATTATGCGGAGATGACCGTGGGCAGCAAGTATGGTTACTATGTGGGATGGTTTATGGCAATAATTTATAACCCTACAATAACCTCAGTATTAGCGTGGGTTTCTGCCAGATATACCTGTGTTCTTCTCGGATGGGATATTACCGGAGGAGCGTGTATGACCATCGCCTGTTTTTACCTGGTGGCAAGCTACGCTATGAATGCACTTTCTCCAATAATTGCGGGAAAATTTCAAGTTGGAACTACTGTAATAAAGCTCATTCCTCTAATGCTTATGGCAGTTGTGGGTACTATAGTCGGTTTGTCAAATGGCATGACTGTAAGAAATTTTACAAATGTGCCTGTCACTGATACCGGCAATGGAGGCGGACTTTTTGCATCCGTAGTGGCTGTAGCTTTTGCATATGAAGGCTGGATTTTAACAACATCAATTAATGCCGAATTAAAGGATTCAAAGAAAAACCTACCAAAGGCTCTTATTCTCGGTTCACTCATAGTAGTCTTTGTATATATTTTTTATTATATTGGCCTTGCCGGTGCGGTTACTACCGAGACACTCATGGAGAGCGGTCAGGAGGGAGCAAAGCTTGCCTTTCAAAACATATTTGGCACAGTTGGAGGATCATTAATTTTTGTGTTTGTAATCATATCATGTTTAGGCACGTTAAATGGTCTTATGTTAGCCTGCACCAGGGGAATGTATGCACTTGCTGCACGTGGCAGAGGCTTTATGCCCAAGACTTTCAGGCAAGTTGACAGCATAACCAATATGCCCACGAACTCTTCGACATTCGGGCTGCTGCTTTGTGCTTTCTGGTTATTATATTTTTATGGTGCTAATCTTACTGATCCATGGTTTGGTGTTTTTTGTTTTGATACATCGGAGCTTCCTATTGTGACACTTTATGCAGCTTATATTCCGATTTTTTTTATGGTAATCAAGAAAGAAAAAGATTTCAGCATATTTAAACGCTTCATTATGCCGTTTTTATCCATATTAGGCTGTGTGTTTATGGTAGTTGCCGCATGCCTTGCACACGGCAAGGCTGTTATCTACTACCTGATAGTATTTGCAGTAATCATGCTGATTGGGGTTAGGTTCAGCAATGCTAAAAATGAAAGCGGAGATGAAAACTTATAAGAATTCGCAGCGAAGATAAATAATAAGTGTGATGATTGATACGGATGTTCTTATAGCCGTCCTAAATGTAAATGGTGAGATCAAAGGGTGTCAAGGGGATGGGGTTGTTGACACCCTTTTCCCCTGACACTTTAATTATTTAAGTTTGTATTACCTGCGATACGAATCCTTTTTGGTTTGTTGTTTAGTTATCTAAATAAGATTCCGTCCACGAATGGATCGTATGATCCGGATGGTAAGCAGCAATAGTATCAGGACAGCTGCAACAACTACAATTGGTGTAAAATATCCGAAGTTCCTGTTTAAATATCCTTGAACACTGTCTGATAATGATACTTTCTTTTTAGAGTAAAGAGTGAAGAAAAAATCTTCTTCTGGCAATTTTTCTAAATATGCTGTATAAATATTATTATCATCTTTCTTTAGTTCAATGCTGCTGTTTATTATATAGGGCGCTTCCTCAGGAGCAATAATTTTAATGTTCAAGTTTTTAAAATCTTTCCAATTTCTTGCCGGATTTAAAATATAATCGTATGTATATTGGGGTTCCGGGGTTTTTCTTCTATCCATTGTGCCTTTAGAATTATAGCGGACACTTACATTTTTTTTAGAGTTTTCAGGAAAATCAACTGTATAAATTAGCACCATTATTCGAGCAGATCTAATTTGAGACATAATATCATCTTCTGAACAAATTCCTGAATTTTTATCTAAATTTTCATCTAAGCTTTGTGCATAAATGTTATAAAGAGAAATATTTGATATATTACTAATATCGTTTTTTAAATTAGAATCAGTATAATCCATTAAATAAGCTTCAACGTTTTTCTCTTCTGCGAACGTTTCATATTTAATAAGGTCTGTTTCTTCTTCAAGTCTTCCATCAGCATAACCTTTAAAATCAAAATCAATATCTTCGCCTATAACATATATTTCCATAGGCCTTTTTTCACCGATACTTGAACCTATTCTAATATGGCTGCCATCTCGTTCAAAATAATTATACCCATTAAAAATGATTTTAGTTTTCTCAGGGTTGAAATTAAAGGTTACAGCAAAATAAGCCTTATCATCATTAGATGTTACATTAAATTTATAGAGTTTCCCTGTTTCATCGCCTTTGAAATTATTGGCAGCATATTTCTTATCTGTAATTGATTTTAATATAGTATCAATATTAAAATCTGTGTTTTCAGGCTCCCTAAAAGGATATCCTGATTCCTGCACAATATCTCCCATGTATAGTTTATATGGAATATTTTCATCATCGGCAGTTATAAAAATATCATCAGCTATATTGTCGTTATTTCTACTTATGAAAGGGAATGCCATTTGTACGGAAATACTTTCATTTGATGGATTTTCCATTTCATACTCAGCTGTTACATTAGCACTTGGAGAATATGAATCATCATAATCTTTTGTAAAATCAAACAACAAATTTTCATTTAATATCTTAACCGGAGTATTTTTATCTACTGCAATAATGCCTGCTGAAGGATAATCTGTCCAATATGTTGGTGCTGAATTAGCATATGTAATTGTGTTAATCAATAAAATAAAAATCACTATTAATACAACTTTACTTTGTTTCTTCAATATATCACCACCTATACTATAGACGTAAATAAATTAATAAAGTTTCTACTATATATTATTATATAACAAATTAATCATAATGTCATTATGTAGTGTTAGTGCAGGTGAGTAAGTGAATGGGTTATATTTTAGTAGGGAATTCTCTATAAATGAATAAGGAGGTGCCTAAGAAATGTCAGTAAATACATTTATTGATAATGCAAAGGTTATGGCGAAGGGGCAGAATTAAGATATATTTTTATATTACCTATCCGATAAAAAAATAAAATCATAAATTATCCTTATTTCAACCAGAGAGTTGAGCGTTTGCTCAACTCTCTGGTTTTTTTATTTCCCACCTAATGGTAGGACGCACCGATTTTGAATTGAAATGTAACGAACAATAAGAAATTACAATCGGTAATGTACGTATTATAACGAACATTATATTAATTTTTAAAATAAATTGTCACATTTTTGTTGACTTTGATTTTTGTTTTTGTTATCATGTATTTGAAAATATAATAAAGAAACCAAGGGGAAGGTACTATGAGTTTTGAAGTCAGAAGAGTTTATGTGGAAAAAAAACAGGGTTTTGAGGCGGAAGCATTAAAATTAAAAGCTGATTTTACAGAAAACCTGCAGTTGAATAACCTGAAGAATGTTCGTGTATTGAACAGATATGATGTTTCTAATTTGAATGATGATGATTTTCAAAAGGCGGTAAAAACTGTTTTTTCAGAAAGCAATCAGGATTGTGTTTATGAAGAAATAGATTTTGGTGAAAATGTTGTTGCGGTTGAATACCTGCCTGGGCAGTATGACCAGCGGGCGGATTCTGCGGCTCAGTGTATACAGATAATTACGGGAAAAGAAAAGCCTGTCGTTAAGTATGCAAAGGTAATTGTGCTTGAAGGAAGCATGACAAAAGAAGAAATAGAAAAAATTAAAGAATACTATATTAATCCTGTTGATTCAAGAGAGGCTGATTTAAAAAAGCCGGATACTTTAGAGGAAAAATATCCTGAAGCAGCAGAGGTTGAAGTTGTGGAAAATTTTATAAATGAATCCGAGGAAGGATTGGAAAAATTCCGTGTTTCAAGGGGTCTTGCCATGAGTTTTGAGGATTTGCTTTTTTGTAGAGAATATTTTAGGAATATTGAAAAAAGAAATCCGTCTATTACCGAAATAAAGGTTATTGACACCTATTGGTCAGACCATTGCAGACACACTACCTTTTCCACAGTAATTGAAAATATTGAATTCGAAAAGGGAAAAACAACTGAAAATATTAAACAGACATATGAAGAATATATTAATGCAAGAAAATTTGTGTACGGAGACAGGGATAAGGATATTTCGCTGATGGATCTGGCGACCATAGGGGCAAAGGAGCTGAGAAAACAAGGATTGCTTGAAGACCTGGAGGTTTCTGACGAAATAAATGCATGCAGCATTGTCATAAATGTAGATGTTAACGGAAAAGATGAAGAATGGCTTTTGATGTTTAAGAATGAAACTCACAATCATCCCACAGAAATTGAACCCTTCGGAGGTGCAGCTACATGTCTGGGAGGAGCCATAAGAGACCCGCTGTCAGGGCGTTCCTACGTATATCAGGCAATGAGAATATCCGGAAGTGACGATCCCAGAGAAAGTATTGCAAATACACTTGCCGGCAAGCTTCCCCAGAGGAAAATATCTACAGAAGCAGCGGCAGGCTATAGCTCCTACGGAAATCAAATAGGACTTGCAACGGGATTTGTGAATGAAGTATATCATCCTGCTTATGTTGCTAAAAGAATGGAAGTTGGAGCGGTTATTGCGGCAGCTCCCAGAATCAATGTGAAAAGAGAAACTCCGGGAATGGGCGATGTTATAATTCTGTTAGGAGGAAGGACAGGCAGGGATGGTCTTGGGGGAGCAACAGGCTCTTCCAAGGAGCATACCGAAGAATCCATATTGTTGTGTGGTTCTGAGGTTCAAAAGGGTAATGCCCCCACCGAAAGAAAAATTCAAAGGCTTTTCAGGAATCCTGAAGTCAGCAGAATGATAAAAAGATGCAATGATTTCGGAGCAGGGGGAGTATCTGTTGCCATTGGTGAATTGGCTGATGGGCTTGATATAAATCTTGACCTAATTCCGAAAAAATATGAGGGGCTGGACGGAACGGAACTGGCTATTTCAGAGTCACAGGAAAGAATGGCAGTTGTAGTGAAAAAAGAAGATGCAGAGAAATTTAACGAGTATGCTCACGAGGAAAATCTTGAATCAACTGTTGTGGCTGTAGTTACTGATGACAGAAGATTGAAAATGGACTGGAGAGGTAAGACAATATTAAACATCAGCAGGGATTTTCTTGACACAAATGGTGTTAAACAAAGAGTGAGTGCAGTTGTAAAAGAGCCTGATGAGGTATTTCAGGAAGAGTACGTAAGAAATGAAGATTTTAGATACAGATGGATTAGTAATCTTATGGACTTGAACGTTGCATCTCAAAAAGGCTTAATTGAAAAATTTGATTCAACGGTGGGTGCAGGAACTGTGTTAATGCCATTTGGAGGGAGAAACCAGCTGACTCCCGCCGAAGGAATGGCAGCTAAAATACCTGTTTTAAATGGAGAAACCAACACGTGCTCTCTGATGTCTTATGGATTTGATCCTTATTTATCTTCCATGAGCCCCTATCACGGAGCAATGTATGCGGTTATACATTCAGCGGCAAAAATAGTTGCCATGGGTGGAGACTATAAGAATATAAGGTTAACTTTCCAGGAATATTTTGAAAAGTTAAATAATGATCCGGAAAAATGGGGAAGACCTCTAAGCGCCCTGCTGGGTGCGTACAAGGCTCAGCACGAGCTGGGGATTCCTGCCATAGGCGGCAAGGACAGCATGTCCGGAACATTTGAGGATATAAGTGTTCCGCCAACCCTTATAAGTTTTGCTGTAGCTACAGAAAACGTCAGAAATGTAATATCCCCGGAATTTAAAAAACCCGGAAGTAAGGTTTTGCTTGTAAGAATTAAAAGAGATTCCAATAACATGCCGGATTTTGAGGATATTAAAATAAAATATTCTGCAATATATGAGGCTGTAAAATCAGGCGCTGTGCTCAGTGCTCACACTGTAGGCAAGGGGGGCATGGCGGCCGCTGTAAGCAAGATGGCTCTGGGAAATGAAATAGGATTTGAAATTGGCAGCAAGAGTTTGTTTGTACCAAGAATATGGTTTGAAGAATATTATGGAGATATTCTGCTTGAGGTAAAAAGAAGGTCAAAAATATTTAATGAGGATGTAAATGGAATATATGAAATAGGGTACACTGTTCCTGAAAAACATATAGTTGTAAATAATATTGATATATCGCTGGAAAAAATCAGAAATGTATGGCTGAAGCCCTTGAATGATATTTATCCTGTGAAGTCAGACGAGAGCGGGCAAATAGAAAGCTTTTCAACTCCTGAAAAAATCAGGCATAAAAGGAAATCAAAGACAAAGGCAGCAAGTCCAAGAGTATTTATTCCTGTATTTCCCGGAACTAACTGTGAATATGATACTATGAGAGCTTTTGAAAGAGCAGGAGCCGAGACAGAACTATTTGTATTTAATAATTTAAGTCCATTAAATGTTAAGGAGTCCATCGAAGAAATGAACAGGCGTATACGCCAGTCGCAGATAATTGCATTTCCGGGAGGGTTTTCCGCAGGAGATGAGCCTGAAGGTTCCGGGAAGTTTATAGCTGCAGTTTTCCGCAATCCGCTTTTAAGTACAGCGGTAATGGATTTGCTTAATAACAGGGATGGACTGATACTTGGTATATGCAACGGATTCCAGGCTTTAATCAAGCTGGGTCTTGTTCCCTTCGGTGAAATTGTGGATATAAAGGAGTATTATCCTACTCTTACCTACAATAAAATTTCACGTCACGTATCCACATTTACAAATACTAAAGTGGTGAGCAGTTTGTCACCATGGCTGAGCCTGTGCAGGGAAGGGGATGTTCACTGCCTTCCGGTTTCTCACGGTGAGGGAAGATTTGTGGCAAATGATGAATGGATTAAGGAATTAAAACAAAAAGGTCAGATAGCAACTCAGTATGTGGATGAATTAAATAACCCAACTTATGACGGATTTTTCAACATAAATGGTTCTGTTCATGCAATAGAGGGAATTACCAGTCCTGACGGAAGAGTTTTTGGTAAGATGGCTCATTCCGAGCGCCTGGACAGTGATTTATATAAAAATATTCCGGGTAAAAAAGATCAGCGTATTTTTGAATCCGGTGTAAAATATTTCAAATAACAGGAGGTAATATGAAGGCAGCAATTGTAATGGGAAGTGATTCAGACTTCCCGATAGTTGAAAAAGGGTACAAACTATTAAAAGACTTTGGAGTTGATGTAACTGTGAGGGTTATTTCTGCACACAGAACTCCTGACGAAGCCATAAGCTTTGCCAAAAATGCGGAAAAAAACGGATATGAGCTAATAATAGGAGCCGCAGGTAAGGCAGCACATCTGCCCGGTATACTGGCCGGATGTACACCTCTTCCTGTAATAGGACTTCCTATAAAATCTTCGGAACTGGATGGGATGGATGCGCTTTTGTCCATAGTACAGATGCCTCCGGGAGTGCCGGTTGCAACAGTTGCAATAAATGGATCGGATAATGCTGCTCTTCTTGGTATTCAGATTCTTTCGGTAAAGTACCCGGAGCTTAGAGAAAAATTCAAGGAATATAAACAACAAATGGCCGATAAGGTATTTGAAAAAAATAAAAAACTAAATGATAAACTGATGGAGGGTTAAGATGAAAAAGCTGGAAATGTTATACGAAGGAAAAGCAAAAAAAGTTTTTAAAACAGAAGATGAAAAAAAATATATTGTAGAATACAAGGATGATGCAACTGCATTCAACGGCGAGAAAAAAGGAACTATTGTGGGAAAAGGCGTTGTAAATAACAAGATGTCCGCTGCACTGTTTGCCTTGTTAGAGAAGGAAGGCATTCCAACTCACCAGCTTGAGCTTTTAAATGACAGGGAATCACTGGTCAAAGCCGTAAAAATTCTTCCTCTTGAGGTTATCGTAAGAAATGTGGCGGCAGGGTCTCTTTCTCAGCGCTTAGGAATTGAAGAGGGTGTTCCCATGAAAGAAACGGTGCTTGAATTTTCATATAAAAATGATGAATTGGGTGATCCCATGATTAATGACTACCACATTAAGGCAATGGGTTTTGCAACTGATGAGCAGCTTGAAGCAATTAAGAAGTATGCGTTAAAGATAAATGAAATATTAAAGAAATTCTTCCTGGAAATTAACATTAAATTAATAGATTTCAAACTTGAATTCGGTCTTTACGATGGTCAGGTAATTCTTGCGGATGAAATCTCTCCCGATACATGCAGGCTGTGGGATGCGGATACCAACAAAAAACTGGATAAGGACAGATTCAGACGAGACATGGGCGGAGTTGAAGAGGTGTATCAGGAGGTTCTGTCAAGAATCAGCACTAAACAAGAATAAGACTTGCAAAGGAGACAATATGTGCTTTGAATTAATAGATGATGACAAGCTTCATGAGGAATGTGGAGTTGTGGGATTGTATACAGATGATCATAAGGCGGCATCCCAGCTTATATATTACGGCTTATTTGCACTTCAGCACCGTGGACAGGAAAGTGCGGGTATTGCAATTCATACAGGGAATAAAATCGAATATCACAAGGATATGGGGCTTGTTCAGGATGTGCTCACACATGAAGTTATTAACAGACTTTCGGGTGATATAGCCATAGGTCATGTACGTTATTCCACAACCGGGGAAAGTGAAAAACAAAATGCACAGCCCCTGGTAGTAAGGTACAAGGAAGGCTCAATTGGGCTGGCACACAATGGTAACCTGGTAAATGCTGACTCCATGAGAAGCATACTTGAAGATACAGGTGTAATATTTCAGACATCAACGGATTCTGAGGTTGTTGCAAATATGGTTGCGAGGCATCACAAGGGAGACATAGTTAAATCCATAAAAAATGTTACCGAAATGGTTAAGGGAGCCTATGCCTTCGTGTTTATGACTGAAAAAGAATTAATAGGTGTGAGAGATAACTTTGGGTTAAGACCTCTGTGTCTCGGAAAAAGGCCTGACGGGTATATTTTAGCTTCTGAAAGCTGTGCCATCAGCGCTATGGGAGGAGAATTCATAAGAGATATAGAGCCGGGAGAAATAGTTGTTATAAATGAAAATGGTGTGGAAAGCATTAAAAGCACAAAATATGCACAAAAGAAGCTGTGTATATTTGAGCATGTGTACTTTGCCAGACCGGACACCAATCTTGACGGAGTGAATGTTTATCAGACCAGGTACAATTCCGGGAGACTCTTGGCTCAGGAATCACCTGTAAAAGCAGACCTGATATTTTCTGTTCCCGATTCGGGAACTCCTGCTGCCATAGGCTATGCTGCGGAGCTTGGCATACCCTTCGGTCTTGGTCTGATTAAAAACAGATATGCCAAGCGTACCTTTATTGAACCAATACAGGAGCTAAGAGAGCAGGGGGTTAAGACCAAGCTCAGCGTACTGAAAGAGCTTGTAAAGGATAAAATTGTTGTAATGGTTGATGACAGCATTGTAAGGGGAACAACAACAAAACAGATTGTCAGCATGGTTAAGGAAGCAGGAGCAAAAGAGGTTCATGTGAGAATTGCCTCACCTCCTGTAACGCATTCATGCTTCTTCGGTATCAACACACCTGATCGTAATAAATTAATAGGTGCAAATAAAACTATCGAAGAAATAAAGGAATTTATCAATGCTGACAGTATATATTATTTGAGCCTGGAAGGACTGGTTAAATCAACAGATTCAGAAAACAGCTACTGTCTTGCATGCTTAAACGGAGATTATCCAATGGAAGTTCCAAACCAAAATCAAGAATGTTAAACTATAAGGAGAAAATATGCTAACATATAAGGATTCCGGTGTGGACAAACATGCCGGTTACGAAACTGTAAGGTTAATCAAGGATTATGTAAAAAAAACATATACTAAGGGCGTTATGTCAGATATCGGCGGTTTTGGAGGTATGTTTGCCATTGATAAAAATGAATATGAGGAGCCTGTTCTTGTATCCGGTACAGATGGTGTAGGTACAAAGCTCATGATTGCCTTTAAAACTGATATTCATGATACAATAGGAGAAGACGCGGTTGCCATGTGTGTTAATGATGTAATATGTCAGGGAGCTAAACCGTTATTTTTTCTGGATTACATTGCAACGGGAAAATTAGAACCGAAAAAAGCATCTGATATAGTGAAGGGTGTGGCAAGCGGGTGCATCAAGGCCGGAGCTGCTCTTATAGGAGGAGAAACAGCGGAAATGCCCGGGCTTTATTCAGAGGGTGAATATGATATAGCCGGGTTTTGTGTCGGAATAGTTGACAGGAAAAAAATAATTGACGGTTCCAAAATTGCTGAAGGGGATATACTGATAGGCATACCTTCAAGCGGTATTCATTCTAACGGATATTCTCTTGTTAGAAAGGTGTTTTTTGACCATAAAAAATATGATGTAAATGAATATATTCAGGAACTTGGCTGTACACTTGGGGAAGCTTTAATGATTCCCACAAGAATTTATCCAAAGCTGATAATGGATTTAATCTCAAAATTTGAAATTAAAGGAATGTCTAATATTACCGGGGGTGGTTTTTATGAAAATATCCCCAGAATGTTCCCCGAAGGAATAACTGCCGATATTGAAACTAAGAATATCTGTGTTCCTCCGATATTTAACCTTATACAAAAGGAAGGAAGCATTGATATTGAAGAAATGTATTCCACCTTTAACATGGGAATAGGTATGGTGCTTACTGTGGCTCCGGAAATATCGGATAAAATTATTGACTATTTAAAGAATGCGGGAGAGAACCCTGTCATAATTGGGAGGACTGTAAAAAGGGAAGGCGGTCTTAAAATATGCTACAGCTAAAAATCGGCGTGCTAATTTCAGGCTCGGGTACAAATCTGCAGTCCCTTATTGACAATACAGAAAAGGGATTTATAAATGCGGAAATATCCGTAGTTATTTCCGACAGGGAAAATGCCTATGGACTGGAAAGGGCAAGACAGCACGACATAGATGCGGTCTGTTTAAACCGGAAAAAATATAACAGCCTTGAAAATTATAACGATGCAATAATTGAGGAGCTGAGATCTCACGGCGTGGATTTGGTGGTGCTGGCAGGATATCTGAAAATACTGTCGCCTGAATTTATAAAAAGCTATCGAAATAAGATTATAAACATTCATCCTTCACTTATACCTTCTTTTTCCGGAAAGGGATACTACGGGCTGAAGGTGCATGAAGCTGTTATAAGCTATGGAGTTAAAGTGAGCGGTGCAACTGTGCATTTCGTTGACGAAGATGCTGATACCGGACCTGTTATACTTCAAAAAACCGTTGAAGTGGAGTATAATGATACTCCGGAATCATTACAGCAAAGGGTATTAAAAATAGAACATGAAATACTGCCCCTGGCGGTGAAGTATTTCTGTGAGGGAAGACTGGAGATAACGGGAAGAAAAGTTAAAATAAAAGGACTATAAACAAAGGAGTTGGAGTATGAGAGCCTTAATAAGTGTATCAGATAAAACAGGTGTTGTAGAGTTTGCAAAAGAACTTCAGAAGCTGGGAATTGAGATAATATCAACAGGAGGAACACATAAAGCCCTTGAAGCAGCAGGGATTAGTGTAACAGGAGTTTCAGAGATAACCGGGTTTCCTGAATGTCTGGACGGAAGAGTGAAGACACTTCACCCTAAAATTCACGGAGGACTTCTGGCAATGCGTTCAAACCCTCATCATATGAAGCAGCTTGCCGATTTAGGTATTGAACCCATAGATATTGTGGCGGTTAATTTATATCCTTTCAAACAAACAATACTAAAAGATACAGTAACAAGAGAAGAAGCAATTGAAAACATAGACATAGGAGGTCCAACTATGCTTCGTTCGGCGGCAAAGAACTATCAGGACGTGGCAGTTGTCGTGGACCCGACAGACTATGATAAGGTAATTGAAGAATTAAGAGCAGCCAATGAGGTGTCTTTGGATACTAAATTCTATTTATGTTCAAAGGTATTTGAACATACTGCACATTATGATGCATTAATATCTTCATATATGAAAAAGGAAAGAAAAGACGAGAGCATGTCTGAAACAATTACTTTAACCTATGAGAAGGTTCAGGACATGCGTTATGGCGAAAATCCCCATCAAAAAGCAGCATTTTACAAGGAAGTTGCTGCAAACAGGGGACTTTTATCCTCTGCATTGCAGCTTCACGGTAAAGAGCTTTCCTTCAACAATATTAATGACACTAACGGCGCCCTTGAACTGCTGAAGGAATTTCAGGAGCCTGCCGCTGTTGCCTGCAAGCACTCAAATCCATGCGGAGTAGGAACAGCTGAAAATATTTATGATGCATATATGAAGGCATTTAATGCAGATCCAACATCAATTTTTGGTGGAATTGTGGTATTCAACAGGGAAGTGGACGAAAAAACCGCAGAAGAAATAAACAAAATATTTGTTGAAATAATTGTCGCTCCTTCATATTCTGAGGAAGCTTTGAAAATTCTTGAGAAGAAGAAAAATATAAGACTGCTGGTTCTGGAAAATATACTGCAGAGACAAGCTGAAAATTCCTATGACTTAAAAAAGGTTGCAGGAGGACTACTTGTCCAGACAATTGACTCAAAGCTTTTTCCGGATGATGAGAAAATAGAAGAAATAAAGACGGTTACTAAGAAGCAGCCTTCAGAACAGGAAAAGAAAGATATGCTCATGGCGTGGAAAATAGTGAAGCATACAAAATCAAATGCCATTGTAATTGTTAAAGGCGGTCAGTCCGTAGGAATAGGTCCCGGACAAGTAAATCGAATATGGGCATGCAGGCAGGCTATAGAGCATGGAATTGAATTTTTAGGAAAGGAAAGCTTGAAAGGAGCTTCACTTGCATCAGATGCCTTCTTCCCGTTCCCAGACTGTGTGGAAGAGGCTGCTAAAGCCGGTATAACCGCAATAATTCAGCCAGGCGGCTCATTGAAGGATGATGAATCAATTAAAGAATGTGATAAAAACAATATGTCGATGCTGTTTACGGGCATGAGACATTTTAAACATTAGGAGGCACTATGAAAATTCTGGTGGTTGGAAGCGGTGCAAGGGAACATGCTATTTGCTGGAAGTTAAATCAGAGCAGCAGGGTTTCGGAAATATTCTGTGCTCCGGGAAATGCAGGTATATCTCAGATCGCTAAGTGTATAAGCATCAGCGCTGACAGTCTGAATGAGCTTGTTGATTTTTCGGTTTCAAATAGTGTTGACTTGGTTGTAATTGGACCGGAAGGTCCTTTGGTTGGCGGACTTGCAGATATGCTTACGGAAAAAAATATCAAGGTTTTCGGTCCCTGCAAAAAAGGGGCAAAATTAGAAGGAAGTAAGTCCTTTTCAAAGGACTTCATGAAGAAGTATAATATTCCCACGGCAAAATATGAATCTTACACAGATTTTAATGAAGCTCTAAAAGGATTGGAAAAATTCAATTTACCTCTTGTGGTAAAAGCAGATGGGCTTGCCGCAGGAAAAGGAGTTTTAATTTGCCAAACGAAGCAGGAAGCAGAGGATGCAATAAACAGCATCATGACAGAAAAACAGTTCGGTGATGCAGGCAGTAAAATTGTAGTGGAAGAATTCCTTGAAGGAACGGAGGCCTCTCTTCTTTGCTTCGTGGATGGTAAATCCATAATACCCATGGAAAGTGCAAGAGATTACAAAAAGGCATATGACTGTGATATGGGGCTTAACACCGGAGGCATGGGCTGCTTTTCACCTAACAACATATATACAGAAGAACTGAAAAAGTATATTTCTGAAAACATACTTGAAAAAACATTGCATGGATTAAAAAATGAAAATATAGACTTTAAGGGTGTATTGTTCATAGGTCTGATGGTAAATAATAATGAAGCAAAGGTGCTGGAATACAATACACGCTTTGGGGATCCGGAAACGGAAGTTGTGCTTCCGAGGTTAAAGTCGGATTTAGCTGCAGTTATGCTCAAGTGTATAGACGGAAATCTGAAAGAAGAGGATTTGCAGTGGTACAAGGAAAGCTGTGTAACTGTCGTGCTGGCATCCGGAGGCTATCCTGAAAGCTATGAAAAGGGTAAGGAAGTAACCGGGCTAACTGATTTTGGCGGCGATATTATTGTGTTCCACGGCGGTACGAAGCTTAAGGATGGCAAAGTTGTTACGGATGGCGGAAGAGTACTGGCAGTTACTGCAATGGGACAAACATTAAAGGAAGCGAGAGAAAAAATATACGGTAATATTTCAAGGATACATTTTGAAAAAATGCAATTCAGGAAGGACATAGCTGATCAATAGGAAAAGGATAATATAAGACAAATTAATCTGTTAATATATATGCAATTTTTAGCATTATGTCGGCATGAATGAATATATTAATAATATATAAAGGTAGTAAGGGGGTTTTTATGATTATTCATGTTGTGCGGCAAGGAGATGTATTGTGGAGAATAGCCGATTATTATAAAACTGACATTGATTCAATTGTCGAGGTCAATGCCCTGCCTGACCCGGACAGATTGTTGGTAGGTCAGGCACTTTTAATACCCACCGGCGATAACATATACACCGTGAGACAAGGTGATACTGCCTGGAAAATTGCTCAAAACCATGGAGTGGCAGTACAGGATTTGCTATGGGAAAACAGAATTTTAAATCCCAATAATTTATATGTGGGGCAGAAACTAATAATACCGGAAAAGCCAAAACCTGAAATTGAAGTTAACGGATTTACTTATATTTTGGGGCAGGATGCTGTTCCTGTTGTAAATCAGGTTGGTGACTTGCTGACATATCTGACGCCATATGCATACCTAATCCAGGGAAATGGGAACCTGGTTCCCATAGACGATGAGGCTGCCATTGGAGAAGCTATTGCTCATGGTGCTGTTCCCATGATGTCCATAGTGAATTTTACGGTTAATTCAGCGGGAGAAAATGTTGCCAACATGGTTTTAAATAATCCGGAAACTGTAAATATTCTTCAGAACAATATTCTTGATATTATGAGAGATAAAGGGTATCAGGGTCTTAACATTGATTTTGAATATGTGCTGCCGGAAGATAGGGAAGCTTTTAACCGGTTTATTGAAAGTACGGTAGACAGGCTGCATAGTGAAGGCTATTTTGTGTCAACGTCTTTAGCTCCCAAGGTAAGCGCAGAGCAAAGAGGTTTGCTTTATGAAGCCCATGATTACGAGGCGAGCGGAAGACTGGCAGATTTCGTTGTTCTGATGACGTATGAATGGGGCTGGAGAGGAGGTCAGCCAAGGGCAATATCTCCGATTAATGAAATAGAAAGGGTTCTTGATTATGCGGTAACCGTCATACCGAGGGATAAAATACTGATGGGATTTCAAATATATGCAAGGGACTGGACTCTTCCCTTTGTACCGGGACAGGAAGCAGAGACCATAAGTATAGAAGATGCAATGGACAGGGCATATGCTCACAATGCTCAGATTCAATATGATTATGTTGCTCAGTCACCCTTTTTCCGCTATTCGGATGAAGAAGGTAATGCTCATATAGTATGGTTTGAGGATGCACGAAGCGCTCAGGCTAAATTTGATACGGTTAAGGAATATGGGTTAAGGGGCATAAGCTACTGGGGTTTGGGATATCCTTTTACACAAAACTGGGTTCTTCTGGCAGATAATTTTGACATAAGGAAATTGTGATTAAGGTTAAGCAGGTTCCAATGTGTTGCAATGAATTTAATATTAAATGTTTATTTGAATATAAAATAAGATTATCGTCCAGCATGCGATAATCTTATTTTATACTTTATATTAGGAGATTTCCTGTAAATAGTTAATTGCTTTTTAATGGTTTCTTATTTGAATCCTTGTTCAACGAGCAGCAATCCAAAGGACGACCCTCAAAGGTTTCCTGATTTGATTTAGCCAGTCTGTCAAGAAAATTTTTTATCCATTTAATCATAATGATCACCTTCTGCCCTATTGACTTAATTTTATTATATACTGCTGTTGTGAAGATTTTATGAAGAAAATGTATTTTTACTACATATTTTCTTCACAGAAATAATTTAAAATATAGAAATGTAAAAAGGATATTGGTAATGGGACTAGTCAAGGAGGGTGAAATATGAGTATTAGAAAAGAAAAAATCAAAGTATATGATATGACCTGTACATCTTGCGAAGCAAGAGTCGAAAAAGCCGTATTAAATACGGAAGGTGTAATAACAGTGAAAGCAAGCTTCAGCGGTCAGTATGCGGAGATTGAATATGACGATGAAGTATGTAGCTTGGAAAAAATAAAAGAAGCGATAAATAAATCAGGTTACGGTACAAAAAAAACAAATGATTACAAATTTTTCGGAATGCTGATAATTGTTGCGGTTATAATCATGATTGGATTCAATACTTCGGGCTTTGATATGGAATCCATGCTTTCAAATGCTTCATATGCGGTTTTATTCATTGCAGGAGTATTAACCTCCATACACTGTGTAGGCATGTGCGGAGGAATTATGCTTTCTCAGACTGTTGGAAATGAAAGCAGCACAAGGTTTGAGGCTATGAAACCGGCTTTGTTGTACAATGCAGGCAGAGTTATATCCTACACCCTGCTGGGAGGAATAATAGGTGCCGTAGGCTCGGTATTTTCCCTTTCATTTAAATCAAAGGCGGCAGTACAGATTATAGCCGGAATATTTATGATAATGATGGGGCTGAACATGTCAGGGTTTGGTTTATTCAGGAAGCTTCAAATTAAGTTGCCGAAGTCATTTTGCAGATTTAAAAATAAAGAAGGCTCACCCTTTGTAGTGGGATTATTTAATGGATTTATGCCCTGTGGTCCCTTGCAGACAATGCAGGTATTTGCTCTTGGAACAGGAAGTCCTGTTAAAGGGGCATCGGCAATGTTTGTTTTCTCCATTGGAACGGTGCCGCTGATGCTGACTTTCGGCGCACTGTCAGGACTGCTAAGCAAGGGCTATACTAAAAAAATTCTTAAACTCAGCGGCGTTATGATTATTGTTCTTGGGCTTATTATGGGGAACAGGGGTCTTTCCATTCTCGGAGTAAATCTAAATCCTGTAAATGCGCTTGCAATAGATAAAAGTGAAGTTAAGGAAGAAAATCCTAACGTTGCTAAGGCTGTTTTGCAGGACGGAGTTCAGGTTATAACTATGGATGTTGACAGAAAAGGGTTTACACCAAATTCATTTTATGTTCAAAAAGGAATTCCTGTAAAATGGATTATTAACGGAAATGAAATCAACACCTGCAACAATGCAATTATAGTTCCTTCATTAGGGCGTGAAATGAAAGTGGAAAAGGGTGAAAATATTCTGGAATTTACGCCTGAAAATAAAGATATGTATTTCAGCTGCTGGATGGGAATGATAAATGGAGTAATAAAAGTAGTGGATGAACTGGATACGGTGGATACTTCCGCTGCAGACCCTTCGTTGCCGCCGCCGTCAACAGGACCCAGCTGCTGTGCGGGACCGGTTGATGAGGATCCGGGTTATGGCAGTACACCAAGCATTTACGGTGATGATATTTCTAAAGTACCTACGGAAAAGCTTATTGGCAGGGCGAAAAACAACAGTATTACTGTAAAGGGTTTTGGCTACGAACTTCAGCCATTGGTATCGGTAGTAAGCAGCAGGGAAACAACTAATTTTATATTTGATTTTGCATATTTTGATAATGTACAGGGGCAATATGCAATAGTTGACGGTTCCACAGGAGAGGCAATTGCTGTTTTTAACGGAGAAAGAGGTATCAATGAAGTGGAGTTCAAGCCGGTGGAATCAGAAATTTACGGCATAGTAAAAGGAAGCACCCTGCTTGGCATAATAACAACGGCCGATGATGTGGACGATGCTGATTTGGAAGCAATAAGAAGAAATTTCATAGCTGAATAGCAGCATCTTTATTTATATTAAATTTGGGCGATATGCGTTGACAATGCAGCACTAACAATTTATATTATACTTATACTGATAATTTGAAAATGCGGACAAATACTTGTCCGCAGCATGGGATCAGTATATACTAATTCACTTCAAAGGAAATATTTAATGTGAATTAGTATTATATTAATATCTGGAGTATGTATGAAAAATATTTTGGTTATAGAAGATGATGAAAGAGTTTCGGATGTAATAAGGGCGTACCTTGAAAGGGAAGGATACAATGTCCAAATTACGGCAAAGGGAATGGAAGGGATTGAAATCGAAAGGAAAAGTGAGATTGATCTGATAATACTTGACCTGATGCTGCCTGATATAAGCGGAGAAGAAGTCTGCAGGATTATCAGGCAAAACTCTGATGTGCATATATTTATGCTGACGGCTAAAAGCTCATTGTCAGAAAAAATCGAGGGCTTAAACATGGGAGCTGACGAGTACCTTGTAAAGCCATTCAGCCCCAGAGAACTGACCGCAAGGGTAAATGCATTGTTCAGAAGGATAGTTAAAGATAATGAAGATTCTAATTTCTATGATGATGGAAAACTAAAAATAAATTATGACAAAAGAACGGTTAAGCTAAACGGAGATGAAATATACCTGACTCCCAATGAATTCAGTATTTTGTACGCACTGGCAGCAAACAAAGGCAAGGTTTTGTCGAGAGAACAGCTTATAGACAAGGTGTTCGGATTTGATTTCACCGGATACGACAGAACCATTGATGTCCATATTAAAAATATACGGAAAAAAATTGAAGAAGATACTAAAAATCCAAAATACATTCTAACAGTGACCAAGGCAGGTTACAAATTCGGCGGTGAGAATTAATGAAAACCATAAGACGAAAAATCAGTATTTTGCTTGTGGTGTGTTCCCTTGCCGCAATACTCCTCACAATGATGATTGTCAACTTTACAATTAACAATATATTTGAAGAATATATGGAAAATGTGCAGAACAGAAGATATGAAATAATAGTTACATATCTGGAAGATTCATATAAAAATAAAAAAAGCTGGGATGAAATCTCCGGCGTTGAATTAATGCACGAAGCATATATGAGCAATTACAATTTAACATTGTATGATAAGGACAATAAACCGGTATGGGGAATGGACCCAATGGATATAAGAAATAAAATTCATTTGGAAAATATGAAGGTTCAGGACCAGGGTGTTTATACCACTAAGAAATTTGAGCTTAAATACAATGAGGAGGTAGTTGGATATGTTGAGGTGGGACAGTATTCATCACTTCTGATGACAGAAGAAGATGTTTTGTTTAAGGAATCAATCAACAAAAGCATCGGATTAAGCGGAATGATTACATTAATCATCATTACGTTGGCAAGCCTTTACTTTTCCAGGCAGTTTTCAGCACCCATAAAGGAAGTAGCCAATATGTCCGTAAAGCTATCACAGGGTGAGTTCAAAGAAAAATCAAATGTTGAAACAGACATTGAGGAAATTGAAAACCTGAAGAACAGCATTAATATTCTGGCTGATAAGCTTAATAACCAGGATATGCTGAGAAAAAGGCTGGTGTCAGACATATCCCATGAAATAAGAACACCGTTGAATGTAGTGCAAAATAATCTGGAGGCTATGATTGACGGAGTTTTCCCTGTAAGCCAGGAAAGGCTGGTGCATTTAAATGATGAAATCATACGTTTTGGCAAACTTTTAAATAATCTGGAAAAGCTTAAAGAATTTGAATCCGAAAGCATGAATATGAATTTCAAATCTGTTAACCTTTTTTACGTACTGGAAAATTTATATAATGATTTTTTAACAGAGGCAGGGAAAAAAAATATAACACTTAGCATTTCCAAGGAGGAAGACGTAAGCTTTTTTATATTGGGCGATGCGGATAGATTAAAGCAGGTATTTATTAATATATTGAATAATGCGGTTAAATTTACCGGGGAAAACGGAGAAATTTCCATAAAATTATATAAAAAGGCAAGAAAGATATTCGTAGAAATACATGATAACGGCACAGGAATCAATAAAGAAGATTTACCCTTCATATTTGAACACTTATACAGGGGAGACAAAAGCAGACACCAAACTGAAGGCAGCGGCATAGGTCTAACCATAGCAAAAAATATTCTTGACCTTCACTCGGCATCAATAGAAGTGGAAAGTCAGGAAGGCAAGGGTTCAATGTTTAGAATCTGCTTTAATTCATTAGAGGATTAAGCAGGGTTTCCTCGTTTATTATGAGGATGCCCCTAATTAAAAGTTTAATCAGACATTATTTAAATTTTAACTTTATAATTCAATAATAATGGTTTATAATTAAACCTAATGGAATAATTATAAACCATTATAAACGTTTGCGTTTTGAAACCACACACGAATGGAACAATATTATTCCATTCGTGTGTGGTTTATTTTTTTTACAATTCAATATATATTGCAATTAAGTCATTTTATATTTGGCACACTTATTGCTATTTTAACAGAGAGGAGCAACGATGGAAGCAAAAAAAATTAAATTGACGGCCTTTGAGGATAGACCGCACATAACTTATGAGGCGTTGTCTGTGTTGCGTAAATATGATGTGGGGATAATTTGGATGGAGGTTTATGCGTTTGTAGCCTACATAAAATTAATGCCCATGGAGGATGGTATTTGGGAAAAGATAAAAGATGAGCTAAAATGCTTAAGCGGATGGGTATCCCTTGAGGAGATTGAATTGTTTCCTTTTGAAGAGAAAGATACTGAAATGAAGAACGTCCTTGACGTAATTCACCATGGTGTTGTTTTGTTAAACAGGAGCGGAGATATCAAATACTTTAACAATTATGCTGCCGATAAAATATTTAATACGGGCGGCAAGGACATAACAGGAGTAAACATCAATAAGTATTTTGAATGCAATAAGCTGATTTTGTCCTTAAAAAATTCATTGCTTAAGAAGCCTGTTATAAAGGAAAAGGTTATGATTGGAAACCAGCTTTATGAGGTTAATCTGCAATCGGTTACAAATGACGAGGATGTTTTAAGCAGCTATCTGCTGTCTTTTTATGACATTGATATGGATGTTTATGACAGGTATGACAATCCCATAACGTTTGATGATATTATTGCCGAAAGCAACAAGATGCTTAAGGTAATTGAACAGGGCAAGCTTTATTCCAGGTCGGATTCTCCGGTGCTTATTACAGGAGAAAGCGGAACAGGAAAGGAGCTTTTTGCAAGAGCCATTCACAACGAAGGCAAAAGGAAGGCAAAACCATTTGTGGCAATAAACTGTGCGGCAATTCCTGACCAGCTTCTTGAAAGCGAGCTTTTCGGATATGAGGGGGGGACATTTACAGGGGGTAAAAAGGAAGGTAAGGCAGGCATCTTTGAAATTGCCGGCGGAGGCACGGTATTCCTGGATGAAATAGGAGATATGGCGCCTCACCTACAGGCAAAGCTTCTAAGAGTATTGCAGGATAAAAAGGTCAGACGTGTGGGAGGTCATAACGAAGTAACAATAGATGTAAGGCTGATTTCAGCTACAAATCAAAATATTGATGAAATGGTAAATAAAAAGGAATTCAGGCTGGAGCTTTTGTTCAGAATAAATATATTTAACATAAACATTCCGCCTCTGCGGGAGCGGAAGGAAGATTTACCTATATTATACGAGCATTATATAACAGTTCACTCTAAAAGATATCATAAAGAAATCACGGGTATAGACAGGGATGCCATGAGAAAGCTTATCAATTATAACTGGCCGGGAAATGTAAGGGAATTTCAAAATGTGCTGGAACGAGCAGTGGCACTGTCAACGACGAAAAAAATAATGCCAAGGGACATATTCCTGAATTATGATATTGTGCCTGATGTAAATACAGATGTCAGCTCACTGAAAGAATATTTGGAAGGCCTGGAGAAAAAGAAAATTATAGAAAGTTTAAGACAGTCAAGGAGTATAAGAGAAGCAGCCAGAAACCTTGAGGTTACTCACACGCTTCTCATTAACAGAATGAAAAAATACAACATTGATATGAATCAAATAGAAAATTATTAATAATAACAGGAGAAAGTATGGATAAGGATAAGTTAAATAAAATGAAATTTTCAACAAGGGCGGTGCACGCAGGCTACAGGAAAAATGAATTTGGAGCATTGGCAACACCTATTTATCAGACATCAACATTTATATTTGATTCCGCAGAACAAGGTGGAAAAAGATTTGCTCTTGAGGAGGACGGATATATTTACAGCAGATTGGGAAACCCTACCTGTTCTCAGGTTGAGGAAAAGCTTGCATGCCTGGAAAATGCAGAAGCAGCAGTTTCAATGTCCTCGGGAATGGGAGCAATAACATCGGTTTTCTGGGCCGCACTAAATGGTAATGACCATGTTGTGGCGGCAAAGACCCTGTATGGATGCACATTTGCATATCTGAATCATGGATTATCAAGGTTTGGAGTTGAAACAACATTTGTCGATTCCTCAGATCCTGAAAACATAAGAGCAGCCATGAGACCGAACACTAAGATTGTTTACCTGGAAAGCCCTGCAAATCCAAATATGCTTCTTTCCGACATAGAGGTTATTTCAAAAATCGCTCATGAAACAGAGGGATGTATGGTAGTAGTAGACAACACCTACTGCACACCTTATATCCAGAGACCTTTGGATCTGGGAGCTGATGTTGTGGTTCATTCCGCCACAAAGTATCTTAACGGACACGGAGATGTAATTGCAGGTTTTGCAGCCGGCAAAAAGGACTTTATCGACCAGGTAAGAATGGTAGGAATTAAGGATATGACCGGCTCGGTTCTGAGCCCCTTTGATGCATACTTGATAAACAGAGGAATGAAGACTCTGGATATAAGAATGGAGAAGCATTGTTCAAATGCTCAAAAGGTTGCGGAATTTCTTGAATTGCACCCTGCCGTTGAAAGCATTGCCTATCCCGGATTAAAGAGCTTTCCTCAATATGAGCTTGGTAAAAAACAAATGACCATGCCCGGCGCAATGATCGCATTTGAGCTAAAGGGCGGCATAGAAGCAGGAATAAAGCTTATGAACACACTGGAGCTGTGCGCTCTGGCTGTAAGCCTCGGAGACACGGAAACGCTGATACAGCATCCTGCATCTATGACCCATTCTCCATACACCCCAGAGGAAAGAGCTATGTCCGGTATAACAGACGGAATGGTAAGACTTTCAGTTGGTCTTGAAGATGCCGATGATATAATTGATGACTTAAAGCAAGCACTTGACAAGTTAGTATAAATATTTTTTTCATAATTTTTTTCATACCTCTTTAAACGGCCGTTCTTTTGAACGGCTGTTTAACTTATGACTTGTTTTTCCATTGCTTTTAGCAATTATATATATTTAATTTTCGGGATAATGAATAAATACTTTAAAATAAATCACAATATACAAGAGTTGAAAAGTTGCCTGTTCCCGAGATTTAGAGTAAGACAATGTATGGAAGAGAGAAGGGAAAACAACTAATTATAAATACAATTCATCCTAAGGAATTAGAATAAATACTTATGGACAATTGTGAAATATGTGGTAAGATATTTTTACAAATTTAAAAATATAATTTAGGAGGATAATATGAAAGCCATTGTTGACAGAGATGCATGCATAAGCTGCGGACTTTGCGAATCAGTGTGTCCGGAAGTATTTGAACTTGATGACGAGGATATTTCTACAGTTATTCAGGATCCGATAGATTCTGAAAACGAGGATTGTGCCAGGGAATCAGAGGACAGTTGTCCTACGAATGCAATACATATAGAAGAATAGCATAAGTAAATTAAAGAAAAGGTGCGCGGCACCTTTTCTGATTTTTCAGGTAAACTCAGACAAGCATGGTTTGAATAGACTTAAAAAATTATCCTTGTAATATTTTTGTATAATTAATATAATGGGTAAGATAAAGGAATGAGGTTAATTATGATTTATTTAGATTATGCGGCTAACACTCCTGCAGACGAGCAGGTTATAAATACATTTGCAGAAGTTTCAAGAGATTTTATTGCCAACCCAAACTCAACTCATGAATTGGGAAGGCTTGCGGCGTCACGTTTAATGGAAAGCACCTCCGGAATTGCGGAAATACTTGGTGTTTCAGACAGCGAGATTATCTTTACTTCGGGAGCAAGCGAATCTAATAATACAGCTATAAAGGGTATTGCAGAGCGAAATAGAAAATACGGCAAACACATTATTACAACTTTTTTAGAACATTCATCAGTGAACGGAGCTGTAGGATATTTGCAAAATAACGGCTTTGAGGTAGATTACGTGGGTATAACTGATAACGGGCTCATAGATTTGGATAACTTACAGGAGCTTATGAGAGATACTACCATATTAGTTTCAATCTGCTATGTTGACAGCGAGGTGGGTATTGTTCAGCAAATAAGTAAAATAGGTGAAATTATAAAAGATTATCCCCATTGCAATTTTCATGTTGATGCAACCCAGGCTGTGGGAAAAATTCCCGTAGATTTTTCAAATGTGGACCTGGTTACATTTGCACCCCACAAGTTTTATGGGCTTAACGGCTGCGGAATACTTGTTAAAAAAGAAAATGTAATGATGGAGCCTCTCATACACGGAGGCATAAGTACTACACCCTACAGAAGCGGTACTCCCGCCCTCGGTATGGCAGCAGCCGCAGAAAAAGCACTGGCACTGGCTGATGAGAATATGGAACAGCGCTACAGCTATGTTAGAAAGTTAAATGACAAATTAAAAATGGAATTAATTAAATATGGTAATATTAAAATCAACAGCAATGAAAATTCGATTCCCTTTATATTGAACATAAGCATAATGAAGGTAAATACTGAGCAGTTCAAAAAAGAACTGGAGAGTTATGATGTATATGTTTCCACAAAGTCAGCATGCTGTGCTCCAAATACAGCATCAAGACCTGTGTATGCTCTTACCGGGGACAGAAAGAGAGCTTTGTCAACTTTGAGAATAAGCCTGAGCCATTTGACAAGCTACAGTGATATAGATTTATTTTTAGATGCATTTGACAGATGCTATAAAAAACTTGTAAAGTAGGTTTAAAATGGAGAAATATGAGGAAGTAGAAAGAAGTATAGTTAAAAAATTCAGAAAACCAATATGGTCTAAATTCATATCCGCTATAAAGGAATATGAATTAATTAAAGAAGGGGATAAAATTGCAGTCTGTATTTCAGGCGGAAAGGATTCCGTGCTTATGGCAAAGTGCATGCAGCAGCTTCAAAAATACAGCCATATACACTTTGAAGCCGAGTACCTGGTCATGAATCCGGGATACAGCGAAATCAACAGGCAGCTTATTGCGGAAAATGCGGAGCTGTTAAATATACCTATAAAAATGTTTGATACACAGATATATGATATTGTGGCAAATGTAGAGGAAACCCCCTGTTACCTTTGTGCCAGAATGAGAAGAGGCTATCTTTACAGATATGCCAAGGAGCTGGGCTGCAATAAAATTTCGCTGGGACATCACTTTGACGATGTAATTGAGACTGTGCTTATGAGCACCCTTTATGCGGCGGAATTTAAAACAATGATGCCAAAGCTTAAGAGCACAAATCATGAAGGAATGGAATTAATAAGACCAATGTATAAAGTAAGAGAAGAGGATATAATAGGATGGAAGAGATATAATGACCTTCAGTTTATAAAGTGTGCGTGCCGCTTAACCGAAAACTGTGTACTGGGAGATGACGGCATAGGTTCAAAGCGGCAGGAAATAAAGGCTCTAATAAAAAAACTCAGGGCTGCAAATCCTCACATTGATACAAATATTTTCAGAAGCATCCATAACGTAAATCTGGAAACAATTATAGGCTATAAAAAAGGTGGGGAACATCATAGCTTTTTGGATGATTATGATATTATAAATTAAGTTTAAAATGTTAATACTAATTATGCTTTACTCACATAAAGGATAGTGCAGGATATAGATAGGAATGGCTATGAGGGTATAGGAAAGCCGGAACCATTGAAATATAAAAGAGTTCAGATGATTTTAACACCTGAACTCTTTTACTGTTTTACTATACATTGAATCTGAAAAGAACTATGTCTCCGTCTTCCATGACATAATCTTTCCCTTCCAGTCTCATCAGACCCTTTTCCTTTACCGCATGCATGGAGCCAAGCTCCTCTACGTCCTTGTAGGATGATACTTCGGCTCTTATGAAGCCTCTCTCAATGTCAGAATGGATTTTACCTGCTGCCTGTGGAGCCTTTGTGCCCTTTACAATTGTCCAGGCTTTGGATTCCATTGGTCCTGTTGTAAAAAAGCTGATTAATCCCAGCAGGTGGTAGCTTGCTCTTATGAGTTTATCCAGGCCTGATTCTTCAAGACCTAATTCCTGGAGAAATTCTTTCTTTTCGTCATCTTCCAGTGCTGAAATTTCTTCTTCTATTTTACCGCAAATGGTAATTACTTCTGAATTATCTTGGGTTGCATGTATTTTTACTTCATCCACATATTTATTTGAAGAAGGATCATCAATATAGCTCTCATCCACATTTGCAACATACAGCACAGGTTTTGCTGTAATCAAATTGAATGCTTTAAGCATTTTCTGCTCTTCTTCAGTATAATCCAGATATCTTGCCTGTTTCTCGTTTTCGAGAGCAGTTACTATTTTCTGTACCAATTCCAGCTCAGGCTGAAGTGATTTGTCGTTTTTAACCATCTTAGAAAGTTTTTCAAGTCTCTTGCTCATTACCTCTAAGTCGGCAAGTACAAGCTCAAGCTCAATTATTTCAATATCCCTTTTAGGATCAACGGAGCTTTCCACGTGTATTACATTTTCGTCGTCAAAGCATCTGACTACATGAACTACTGCTTCAACCTCTCTTATATGGGAAAGAAATTTATTTCCAAGACCCTCACCCTTGCTGGCTCCTTTTACCAGGCCGGCTATATCAAAAAATTCTATTACGGCGGGAACCGTCTTTCCTGAATCACTCATTTTTGTCAAAAAGTCCAATCTTTTATCCGGAACCTCCACAACGCCAACATTGGGCTCAATGGTACAAAACGGATAATTTGCCGATTCTGCACCTGCTGAAGTTATTGCGTTAAACAATGTGCTTTTGCCCACATTTGGAAGCCCTACTATACCTAATTTCATATTATCTTCCTTTCATTACATAAACATTCCAAAATATTGTCAAATTATTATATAACATAAAAAATCAAACTTCAATAACAACTTCTTGTCTATTATTTGTTATTAAAAAGCATATATTAAAATTCGTTGAATATTATGGTATATATAAGACAAATTATAGGGGG
>DHUT01000012.1:35490-40573 GCA_002409285.1 Firmicutes bacterium UBA5227
TTTGGAGAAAAGTTTTACGAATTTTTTTTGGAAGTACCGAGATTAAGTGACACCAAGGATTTGCTGCCTGTTATAATATCCGAAAGAATCATAAATGATATTGATATGAGCATTGGAAATTATATTGTTATTGACGGTCAGTTCAGGTCTTATAATAGATACGAAGACACAAGCAATAAGCTGCTTTTGAGAGTATTTGTAAGGGATATAATTGTACCTGATGATAACGAATTGGAAGAACTTAAAAGGCATCCCAATGAAGTATTTCTCAACGGCTATTTATGTAAGGAAACAAAATTCCGGACTACTCCGTTTGGGAGAGAAATTACGGATATGCTTATTGCTGTTAACAGGTCATACAACAAATCTGACTACATACCTTGCATTGCATGGGGAAGAAATGCAAGGTACTGTGAAAAGCTGGAGGTTGGTGACCATATAAAGCTTTGGGGAAGAATTCAAAGCAGGAAGTACCAGAAGAAAAACGATAATGAAGACTATGAGACCAAGACTGCCTATGAAGTGTCAGTCACTAAATTAGAACACATAAAAACAGAAAACAACAGAAAAAAAGAAGATGAAGAAGGAGAAGATGATTTTGAGGAATAATTATAAGTGCTTAAAGTGAAGTCTCCCGAAGGCTTCATTTTTTTGTTTTATTTTTCATCTGCATTGTGATACAATATAGCTATTAAAATTAAAGGAATGTTAAAAATGATATTAGTATTAGCAGAAAAGCCCTCTGTGGGTAAGGATATTGGAAAAGTTTTAAAATGCAATAAAAATGAAAACGGATATGTGGAAGGAAAAGAATATATAGTGACATGGGCTCTTGGTCATCTTGTGACTCTGGCCGACCCTGAAAGCTATGATTCCAGGTACGCTAAATGGGAGCTGGAGTATTTGCCCATAATTCCCAAGCAAATGAAGACAGAGGTTATCAAGCAGACAAGAAAACAGTACGGAGTGGTTAAAAGCCTGCTTTTAAGAAAGGATATAAGTGAGGTGGTAATAGCCACAGATGCGGGAAGAGAAGGAGAGCTTGTTGCCAGATGGATTATCGAACAGTCCGGAGTTAAGAAGCCTCTGAAAAGACTTTGGATTTCATCCGTAACCGATAAGGCAATCATGGATGGGTTTAAAAATCTGAAGGATGGAAGAATGTACGAAAATCTTTATGCCTCGGCGGTAGCCCGTGCGGAAGCAGACTGGATTGTGGGAATAAATGCAACAAGAGCATTGACGTCTAAGTACAATGCTCAGCTTTCCTGCGGCAGGGTTCAGACCCCCACAGTTGCAATGATTGCAGCATTGGAAGAGGAGATACGCGATTTTAAGCCGGTTCAATATTACGGAATAGAGGCTTTTGCGGGTGGCTTTAAGTTTACATGGCATGATAATAAGGGCGGTACAAGATTGTTTGAAAAAGAAAGGTGCGAAAGTATACTAAGAAGCGTTAAGTCAAAGAATCTTGTGATTGCCGGAGTATCAAGAAATAAGGCGTCAACATACGCCCCACCTTTGTACGATTTAACAGAGCTTCAGAGGGATGCAAATAACATGTATGGTTTTTCAGCCAAGGAAACCTTATCAATTATGCAGACTCTTTATGAACGCCATAAGGTTCTGACCTATCCCAGAACTGATTCAAGATATTTAACCGAGGATATAGTTGATACGTTAAAAGACAGGGTAAAGGCCTGCAGTGTAGGTCCCTATGCAAAAATCGGGTTTAAAATAGGCTCAAAACCAATTAGAGGAAATAAGAACTTTGTTAACAACAGTAGGGTTTCCGACCATCATGCAATAATTCCAACGGAAAAAACAGTGTTTTTAGGAGACTTGTCAGACAGGGAAAGAAAAATATATGATCTGGTTATAAAAAGGTTTTTGGCTGTTTTGTCAAAGCCTTATGAATTTGAGAAAATTGTTATATCAGGAAAAATAGGCAGTGAAGAATTCACATCCAAGGGAAGGATAACACTGTCAATGGGATGGAAAGAGGTATACGGAAATTATGAGGATGAGGAGGAGCTTGATGATTATCCTTCAGAGGAATTGAACAAACTAAGCAATAACAGTCAGCTCCAGGTTTCTTCAGTTAAAAAGACTTTGGGTGAGACAAATCCTCCGCCAAGGTTTACGGAAGCCACACTGTTATCAGCCATGGAAAATCCCGTTAAATTTATGAAAAATGCAGATGTGGAATTAAAGAAGACAATAGGTGAAACCGGTGGGCTTGGAACTGTCGCCACAAGGGCTGATATTATTGATAAGCTGTTCAACAGCTATCTGATTGAAAAGAAGGATAAATATATTTACACCACGTCAAAAGGAAGGCAGCTTTTGGACTTGGTGCCTTCAGACTTGAAATCTCCTGTCCTTACAGCAAAATGGGAGCAGCAGCTTACGGATATTTCAAGAGGAAAAACGGATAAAAATAAATTCCTAAACAGCATGATTGATTATACTAAGTCAATTGTTAATGAAATCAAAACAAGCGGTAAACAATATGTCCATGACAATGAAACAAAGGAAAAATGCCCTGAGTGCGGCAACTACCTGCTTGAAGTCAACGGTAAAAAGGGGATCATGCTTGTGTGCCGGAACAGAGAATGCGGCTATAGAAAGAGCATATCACAGGTAACAAACGCAAGATGTCCCAACTGTCACAAAAAGCTGGAACTTAAGGGAGAGGGTGAAGGCAGAATATTTGTATGCAAATGTGGATACAGAGAGAAGCTTTCAGCATTTAACAAAAGAAGGGAAAATGAAAAAACTTCAATATCCAGTAAAGAAGCGACAAAGTTTTTATCAAAACAAAATAAGAAACAGGATGAAAATCTGAATACAGCATTAGCAGATGCTTTAGCCAAATTAAAGCTTTAATGGATATAATAAAAAACAAAGGTAGGTGTGTGAAATGCAAATATTGTTGGTTGTATTAATAATTTTATTTTTTTATTTCCACAGCAGGAGGAATAAGCTGGAAAAACAGGCGCAGCTTCTCAATAAGCTGCTGTATATAGAAAAAAGTCCGCAAAAATACATGGACGAAGTAGATAAGCTGCTATCGGGGGCTCTGTCAGAAAAGGAAAGGAACATAAATCTGATTCAAAAAACCACAGGATTATTGTATTCGGGAGAATTTAATGAAGCAATCAGGGTGCTTACAGATGATGTAAGTAAAATACCGCCTAACTGGCAGGTTTTTTACTATCATAATCTGCTTCTAAGCCTCTATCTGAATAATGAGGCAGAAAGAGCCAACGAAATACTGAAGGATGCAAAAGGTACTATTGACATGTACTACAAGAAGGATTACAACAAAGTAACCATTGAGCTGATTTATGCTGTTTCTGATTTTTACAACGGAAACATAGGTAATTGCAGAGATTTTTTCTTCAGCCTTAAAGATGTGGCAGCTAATGATTACAGAATTGCATTAGGACATTATTTCACAGGCAAAATACTGGAATCAGAAGGGAAAACAGAAGATGCCCAGAGCAGCTTTGAGCAGGCAAAGGAATATGGTAAAGGAAGCTTCATGGAAAAATTGTAGGAAGGGTTAAAATGGACATTAAAAATAATAAAAATCAGATAATAATTGAAGATATTAAGGATTTTAAGCTTTCACATATTTTTGACTGCGGTCAATGCTTCAGATGGAACAGGGAAAAAGACGGTTCCTACACTGGCGTGGTTAAAAACAAAGTCATAAATGTGGAGCAGGACGGCTCAACTGTTGTTTTTAACAATATAGGCATTGAAGATTACAGCATTATTAATGATTATTTTGACTTAAATACGGACTATTCTGAAATAAAAATGCTTGTAAATACAGATGAAATAATGGATGAAGCCATAAAATTCGGCGACGGCATAAGAATATTAAATCAGGATGAATGGGAAACTATGATTTCATTCATGATTTCCGCAAATAACAGAATACCTATGATAAAAAAAGTTATAGAAAATTTAAGTACAAGCTTTGGAGAATATATTTGCAATTACAGAGGCAGGGATTATTACAGCTTTCCCACAACGGAGCAATTGGCGGAAGCTCCTGTGGAAAGGATTCAGGAATGCAAGGCTGGGTTTCGCTCCCCAAGGATAAAAGAAGCAGCCAATAGATTCTTAACAGAAAAAGATATTATTTACGACCTTAAAAATAAAAGCTATGACGAGGGACTTGTATATTTGAAGACCTACACAGGAATCGGGGACAAGGTTGCAAACTGCATCCTGCTGTTTTCAATGCGACAGTTTGACACCTTTCCAGTTGATGTCTGGGTAAGAAGGGTTATGCAGACACTGTATGTGGGCAATGATACAAAGGATGCCGATATAAGAAAATTTGCAGAAAATAAATTCGGAAAACTTTCAGGCTACGCACAGCAATATCTTTTTTACTATGCCCGTGAAAATGGAATAGGCACCAAAACGACTGAAAAATCAACTATATAAAAATGTTAAGGCAAATTTGGAACAATTATAATATCAAGAAATTCGTGCATGAGAATCCGGCAGCTACATATTATTGTATAAATAGTAAGACTGCTGGATATTTATTAAAATTAAGAAAATTCAATGTTGTTATTGACAAACCTCTGCGGATTGAATATAATATTAATGTTGTCGGGGTGTAGCGAAGCTTGGTATCGCGCATGGTTCGGGACCATGAGGCCGAAGGTTCAAATCCTTTCACTCCGATTTTAGAATACAGAAATAAAAAAAGAGCCATTTTTCAGGCTCTAAATTTTTATTTCAGCATTGTTTTTACTATATTATATTTATTTATGGTGATAGAATGACTTCAGAAGAACGAAGGAAAAATATTGAATTAATATTGAAGAATAATAATGAGCCAATTTCAGCAACTGTGCTTTCAAAGGAATTCTCAGTGAGCCGGCAGGTTATAGTGGGAGATATTGCTTTATTGCGCGCCGCAGGACGTAAAATATCAGCAACACCCAGGGGCTATGTTTTAAATCATGAGTCTGAGGAGGGCACAAATGTTTTCACAATTGCCTGTATTCATGACAATGATAATATGGATAAAGAGCTGTATGCAGTTGTGGAT
>DHUT01000011.1 GCA_002409285.1 Firmicutes bacterium UBA5227
GGTTAAGTGTGAACAGTAACAACTAAATTGAAATTGTATGAATGAGCAGAGCTGTACCATTGACATGAAATTACATCAATGGTACAATACTATAAAATAAATACATTTGCAATATCATTATTTATGTTGCGGAATCAGGTGTGAATCCTGAACAATCGGGTTACTGTGTTGCCTGCCGATGGTGGGGCTTAGTCAGATACGTGCTTAAATAATTGTAGTATTATTTTCCGGCGAAAAATAATTTACAGGTCAAGCGTTTAATCATTAATTTATCTGATTATTCAACAGTTTGGTACAAGGACACCTGCATTTTTCGCTAAATGCAGGTGTTGTTATTTATAAAATGATTTGGAGGAAATCAAATGAAAAAAACAGGCAAGGTCTATTTAACGCTGCTCATGGCATTTATTATGGTTGTAAGCAGTATTACACCTGCATTTGCTGTTGAAGATGCAGTTCTTGACGAAGCCGTAAAAAGTACGGCTGAATATATGTACAAACAGGTTCCTAATCCCCAGGTTGGTTCCATAGGAGGAGAATGGGCAGTTATTGGTCTGGCACGTTCAGGCTATGAGGTTTCGGAGGAATATTATCAGAAATACTACTCCACAGTTGAAAAATATGTGAAATCACTGGACGGAAATCTTCATGACAAGAAATATACCGAGTATTCACGACTTATAGTTGCACTTACTTCAATAGGCAAGGATCCGACTGATGTGGCAGGCTACAATCTTTTGACTGCACTGGGGGATTATGATAAGACTATATGGCAGGGTCTGAACGGTCCTATATGGGCGCTTATTGCTCTTGATTCAGGGAATTATCCCATGCCGCAGAATTCGTCTGCTAAAACACAAGCAACCCGTGAAATGTACATACAGCGAATTCTTGATTGCCAGCTTCCTGACGGTGGATGGTCCTTGTTTGGAGGTACTGAAAGTGCCGATGTGGGAGATGGAGTGTCAGATCCTGATATAACGGGAATGGCTCTGCAGGCTCTTGCAAAATATCAGGACAGAGAAGCAGTGAAAAAGGCTACAGGTGAAGCTCTACAATGCATTTCAGAAATGCAGAATGGAAAGGGAGGGTTCTCAAGCTGGGGAACGGAAAATTCCGAAAGCTGCGTGCAGATAGTTGTGGCTCTTGCAGAACTTGGAATTTCTCTTGACGATGCAAGGTTTGTTAAAAACGGAAATACAACACTTGACAATCTGATGACTTACTATTCAAAGGGCAATGGTTTTTTACATACCAAAAGCGGAAGCGGATCAAATCAGATGGCGGCTGAACAGGGATTTTACGGAATCGTTGCGGCACAGCGATTAAGAGATGGGAAAAGCAGTCTGTACCGCATGAGCGATTCGGTGAAGGTTGAAGGCTCAACACCTGAGTATGAAGCGGGAAGTGGTCTTTCTGGGAAAAATTCTGCTGTGACTTCAAGACCCATAACTTCGCCAGGGCGTACTTTCGACGATATTACCGGAGTAAATGCCCACAAGAATCAGACTGCCATAGAAGCGCTGGCTTCAAGAGGAATAATTAACGGAAAGTCTGAAAAAGCTTTTGAACCTGATGCTACAATGACTCGTGCAGAGTTTGCAACCATAGTTGTTCAGGGACTTGGGCTTGTACCTGAAGCTAACGGTAAATTTACGGATGTTTTATCAGGAGCGTGGTATGCTGCTTACATAGGAACTGCTAATAGCTACGGAATTGTAAACGGAAACAGCTCAACTACCTTTAACCCTAACGGTACTATAACAAGACAGGAGGCGGCGGCAATGGTTGCACGTGCTGCTAAGCTGTGCGGAATGGATACGCAGGTTGACAGTGCTGCTGTACGTGACGTTCTGGCTCAGTTTACTGATTATGTTAAAACTGACGAATGGGCTCGTGAATCACTGGCATTTTGCTATAAGGAGAATATACTTAATCAGGACGACCTGGAGATACAGCCTGATGTATCCATAAAAAGATGTGAAATAGCACAGATGCTGTTTAATATGCTGGGACTTGCAAACCTTCTGTAGTGGTTTAACTTTAAACGGAGGAATGGATTGAAATTTAAATTTACAAAAAATAAAGTAATTGCCGCAGTTTTGATAGTTATTGTCCTTGCGGCGGCGTTCTGGTATGGAGGAGGTGCACCGGGTCTTCAGGGATGGAGGGTTTCCTCTTCATCCCCCGGTGATACTCAGGAATTTAACACTGATGAAAAATTAAATAGTAATGAACAGGCAAAGAATCAGGATGGTACCGGGATTTTCGGCAATAATTCGGACAACTCCGGTAATTTGAATGACGATGATAAACAGGACGATGCCTGCATACCTGAGGATGTTGCTGATGAAACTGAAAAATCCACAGGATCTGAAAAAAATGATACAAGTCCGACCGAAGGCGTCGAGTCCCGTCCCGGAGGCTTGGAAGGTGATCTTTCTGCAGCTGAAAAGACTGAGCTTGCCAGGGAGATGGCAGGAGGCAGTTCTCCGGGTGTTGAAAAGGGTTCAAAGAGCTATTCGGAATCTCAGGGAATGGTTATTGATACTACAACGGGCAAGGATAAGTATCTGACGGATCCTGTTCCTGAGGGCAAGCCTGTGCCGGTGGAGCCTGAAAATGTTGAAATTTCTGATATTGAGCATACATGTACTCTTTCTGTCCGCTGTGACACTATTATTGACAATATTGACTGGCTTGATAGGGAGAAGGTGGAGCTTGTTCCTGAGGATGGGGTGATTTTTGCAACTGCTGAGGTTACCTTTTATGAGGGAGAAAGCGTGTTTAATGTGCTGCAAAGAGAAATGAAAAAAGCAAAAATTCATATGGAATTTGTCAATACCCCCGTGTTTAATTCCGCATATATAGAGGGTATAAATAATCTTTATGAGTTTGACTGCGGAGAACTTTCGGGATGGATGTACAAGGTTAACGGCTGGTTTCCGAACTACGGCTGTTCAAGATACCAGCTAAGGGAAGGAGATACGGTAGAATGGGTTTATACCTGCAGCTTAGGTATTGATGTGGGTGGATATTATGCTACCGGAGAGTAATATGAGAGATGCATTTTCTTCTTACCACCCATTGGTGAATTTTTCATATTTTACATTTGTGTTTGCTTTTTCAATGGTATTCATGCATCCTGTCTGCCTGGGTATTTCTCTAATGTGTGCATTTATATACTCCATATATTTGAAGGGAAGTCGTGCGGTGAAATTTAATTTTAAGTTTCTTCTGCCCACAATGCTGATTACGGCTGTCATGAATCCTGCCTTTAATCATGAGGGAGCAACTATATTGACCTATCTGCACTCGGGGAACCCTCTTACCCTTGAATCAATAGTCTATGGTATTGCGGCTTCAGCCATGCTCTCGGCAATGGTATGCTGGTTTTCCTGCTATAATGAAATTATGACTTCGGACAAGTTTGTGTATTTGTTTGGCAGGATAATTCCATCACTGTCTCTGATACTTTCCATGTCCCTTAGGTTTGTTCCAAAGTTTAAGGCTCATATAAAAGAAGTGTCTCAGGCACAGAGATGCATAGGAAGGGATGTATCAAACGGAGGAATTATGGAGCGGGCAAGGCATGGCGTTACTATTTTGTCCATAATGATTACATGGGCTCTTGAAAATGCTATTGAAACTGCAGACAGCATGAAAAGCAGGGGATATGGATTGGCAGGTCGAACAGCCTTTTCACTTTACAGACTGGATAATAGAGATAAAAAAGCATTGGGAGTAATATTTGTTTTAGGGTTTTTTGTTTTGACCGGAGGAATACTCGGGGGATTGAAGTGGAGGTATTTTCCCACCATGAAGGGAAAAGCCTCCGGTATTTTCAGTGTGAGCCTTTGGCTTGCATACCTGGGACTTTGCCTTGTCCCGGTTATTGTTGATAGAGTGGAGGAGCACCAATGGAAAGCTACACAATCAAAAATTTAATGTTTTCATATCCCGAGCAGGAAAGGCTTGCTCTTAATGATGTTTCATTCGGCGTACAGAAGGGGCAATTTTTAGTGCTTTGCGGACCTTCAGGCTGTGGCAAGACCACTCTTTTGAGGCAGCTTAAAACCGTCCTTGCTCCCCACGGAACTAAAAGCGGCAGCATTTATTTTGAAGGAAGGCTGCTTGAGGAGCTTGAACAGCGTGAGCAGTCATCACATATAGGCTTTGTCATGCAAAGTCCTGAAAATCAGATTGTAACAGACAAGGTGTGGCATGAACTGGCCTTCGGACTGGAGAGCCTGGGCTATGACACTCCCTCAATACGGCTTCGTGTTGCAGAAATGGCGTCATTTTTCGGGATACAGAGCTGGTTTTACAAGAATGTTACCGAGCTTTCGGGAGGGCAGAAGCAGCTTCTTAATCTTGCTTCAATAATGGCAATGCAGCCTTCCGTACTTATACTGGACGAGCCCACAAGCCAGCTTGACCCTATAGCTGCAGCGGATTTTCTATCTACAGTGGGGAAAATAAACAGAGAGCTGGGAACCACTGTTATCCTGACGGAGCATCGCTTAGAGGAAGCAATGCCGTTGGCGGACAGGGTGCTGGTAATGGATGAGGGCAAAATTATTGCCGACGGAACTCCAAAGGATGTAGGGCAGATGCTTGATCGGGAAAATCACAGGATGTTTTTGGCAATGCCTGTTCCTATGCGTGTTTATGCCCGGGTTCCAAATGCTTTGGAATGCCCTGTTACTGTCAGGGATGGGCGTGAATGGCTGGACTCATATTCAGAAAATCATCCGCTGAACAGGGAAAAAGTTAATGCAAACAACGAAAATAGAGGGTTGGCTGCCTGTTCTTCAGATAAGGCTCCTTCTGTGGAGCTTCGCGATGCATGGTTCAGGTATGACAGGGAGCTTCCTGATGTGGTAAAGGGTGCGTCTTTCTCAGCATATCCCGGCGAACTTCTGGCAATTTTAGGGGGAAACGGAACAGGAAAATCCACCACATTATCTTTGCTTTCTGGCATAAACCGTCCTTACAGAGGAAGGGTTTTTCTTAATGGAAAGGAAATTTCTGATATACCCGACAGTGAGAAATTTAATGGAATGCTTGGTGTGCTTCCCCAGAATCCTCAGTCTCTGTTCGTAAAAAAAACGGTTGAGCTTGATTTGTATGAAATGCTTAAAAGCAGAAAGCTCCCCAGGGAGGAGCAGGAGAAGAGGGTGAATAAGGTTTCAAGGCTGTGTGAGCTGACACAGCTTATGGGCAGGCATCCGTATGACTTGTCCGGAGGAGAACAGCAGAGAGCAGCGCTGGCAAAGGTGCTTTTGCTTGAACCGGAAATCCTGTTCCTGGATGAACCTACCAAGGGAATGGATGCGGAGTTTAAACAGCAGTTTGCATCTATTCTCAAAAGGCTTCTTTCCCGGGGAGTAACTGTTGTTATGGTAAGTCACGATATTGAGTTTTGTGCCCGCTATGCAAATCGCTGTGCATTGTTTTTTGACGGCGGAATTGTAACAGAGGGCACGCCTGTGGAATTTTTTTCCGGAAACAGCTTTTATACCACTGCCGCAAACCGCATGGCGAGGCATCTTCTGCCTGATGCTGTTACCGCTGAGGACATAATATGTGCCTGTGGAGGTAAGCTCTTACCGGATGATTCTGATACCGGCAGTTATGATAATTATGATTTATATGACGTGGATGATATTGAGAATAGCATGCCGGAGGATTTAAAGGATGGCACTAATGATAAAAAATCTCTCCTAAAAATGGTAACAGGTATAATTTCTTTGCTTGTTATGGTTGTTACCGCCTACAAAGCGTTCCCTTTTATTTCTCACTATGCCTGGTCAGAGTTTACGGGAAGCAGAGATATATTTGATGCAGGATATTCACAGGATCAGCTTAAGTACGTTATTTTAATTTTATTGTTCACTGTTTCTGCAATAGTATTTTTTATGTCTGTTTTTCAAAGGCAGAAAGCTCCGCCTCGGTCTGTTATTCAGGTTCCCAAAGACAAAAGGCGTTTGTCAAAACGCACTGCCGCAGCGGCATTTTTAATACTACTTTTAATACCTCTGACAATTTTTATAGGGGTGTTTTATCTTAAGGACCGAAAGTATTATTTCATATCTCTTCTCATTATATTAGAGACAATGATTCCCTTTGTTATGATTTTTGAGGGACGAAAACCTCAGGCAAGAGAGCTAATAATTATTGCGGTGCTTTGTGCCATAGGTGTTGCCGGCCGGGGAGCGTTTTTTATGATTCCGCAGTTTAAGCCTGTTGCTGCTCTGGTTATTATTTCGGGTGTGGCGTTCGGAGGCGAAAGCGGGTTTCTTGTGGGAGCCGTAACCATGTTTGTGTCTAATATGTTTTTCGGTCAGGGACCTTTGACTCCCTGGCAGATGTTTGCCATGGGGATAATAGGATTTTTGTCCGGGGTGCTGTTTAAAAAAGGATTGCTAAGGCGTGATAGGGTTTCCCTTGCGGTGTTTGGAGGAATTGTGGTGTTCCTTGTTTACGGAGGTATTATGAATCCTGCCTCGGCACTTACATTTCAGTACAAGGTAACCCGGCAGTCTGTTTTCACCTCAATGGTTATGGGAGTTCCCTTTGACCTGGTTCATGCGGCAGCAACGGTATTTTTTCTGATGGTTGCAGGTGAACCAATGCTTGAAAAGCTGGACAGAATAAAGGTTAAGTACGGATTGATGGAAGATTAAAAATTAAAGATTAAAAATCAAAAAGATTAGAGAAAGGTTGAATCATATGGAAGAACATAATAATTTAGAGGAAAAAATTATTTCAGAAGCATTTCCTTCGGTTTCTTTTGACGAATTTCCTGTAACGGACTACGAAAAGTGGAAGGAAGAAGCAATAACTGCCTTGAAAGGAGGCTCCTTTGAAGAGTCTCTTTTTACAAAGACATACGAAGGAATAACACTGGAGCCTGTTTATACATCTGAGCACCCTGTTGTTGAAGACCATGAGCCGGAATATCCCGGATTATATGATTACATGAGGGGAACTAAAGCATCCGGGTATATTAAAAAGCCATGGACAGTTGCACAGGCTGCGGATGGATTCATACCCGACAAGGTTAACGAAATTTTAAAACGGGAGCTGCAAAGAGGCAGTGATGCTGTCAACATAACACTGTCTAAAGAAACACTCCATGGGAAAAAGCCATCTTTTGATACAAACAGTCTTAGCCTATGCACAGTACAGGATATGTGTTCCGCACTCAGTGAAATTCCGGTTGCGGAAAAGGAGATTCAGGTGTATGCGGGAAGCAGTTCTTCACCCGTTTTGGCCTTGTTTGCAGCGGAAGCTATAGCTAATGGAAGGAAAGACAGCCTTAAATCTTATCATGGCTGTATCGGAGCAGATCCCATCGGTCTTTTGGCTGAAGACGGAAACCTGCCGTGTTTCATTGATGAGTTATATGACGAAATGGCGCTGTCCATTTATTGGTGCAACAAGAATATGCCGGATTTAAAAACCATGCTGGTACGTGGGGACTGCTATCATAACGGCGGTGCTAATGATGTTCAGGAGATTGCATACTGTGTGTCGGCGGCAATTGCATATATAGAGGCAATGCAAATCAGAGGATTGGATATAGACACTATTTGCAGACATATTAGGTTCAGTTTTTCCTTGGGTGGAAACTTTTTTATGGAAATAGCCAAGCTCCGTGCCGCCAAAAGAATCTGGGCTCAGATAGCCGCAGCTTACGGAGCGGGGGATGAAGCTCAGAAAATGGATATTTTTGCACGAACATCACATTTTACCGAAACTGTATATGACCCTGCGGTAAACATCCTTCGTACTACCAGCCAGACTTTTTCGGGAGTTTTGGGTGGAGTTAACTCTTTGCAGGTGACACCTTACGATGATGCCCTTGGAACAAGTGATGAGCAGTCAAGGCGTATTGCAAGAAACATTCAGCTTATGTTTCAAAATGAATTTGATATGCTGCATCCTGTGGATCCGGCAGGAGGCTCGTGGTATAGAAAGACTTACTGCAGAACTTGCGGATAAAATATGGGAAGAAATTCAAAATATTTCTGCCGGGGGCGGTATTATAAAATTGCTGCAAAAAGGTACTATTCAGAAGGACATCAGCACTGTTTTACAAGAGAGACAAAAAAACCTTGCTGTGAGAAAGGACCGCGCCGTAGGAACAAATATGTATGCAAATATGGGCGAATCCAATACAACAAAAATTCGATCCTCCTTCAGTGAAATAAAAGCTGAACGACTCAAAAACATGGATGATTGTTTATCCGATGTTGATGATGTATATTGTGAAAGACTTTTGACGGAACTTCCGGGTTATTTAAGCGGTGAGCCTGAAGGATTTGTTGATGCTCTCATTGATGTGTTTTTATCCGGAGCATCTCTTCACCAGGTTAGAAGTGCTTTAAACGATGGGTTTGAAGGTGATGTTCGGGTGGAGCCTATAGAAAGCCGCCGCTGGACTGAACAGTATGAGCAGCTTCGAAAAAGAACAGAGGATTATGAGAAGAAAACAGGTCAGAACATACGTGTATTTCTCGCCAATATGGGGCCTGTACCACAGCATAAGGCAAGAGCTGATTTTTCCACCGGTTTTATGGAGGTTGCTCATTTTGAGGTTATGAAAAACAATGGCTTTAAAACGGTTGAAGAGGCTGTACAGGCTGCCGCTGACTCAGGTGCCGATGTAACAGTCATATGTTCCACCGATGACACTTACCCGGAGATTGTTCCTTCGCTGGCAGGTCTTTTGAAGGAGAGATGCCCTGACATGTTTCTTCTTCTGGCTGGTTTTCCCGCCGCCGAATATAAGGATGTTTATCTGGGAGCAGGAGTGGATGATTTTATCCACGTACGCTCAAATTGTTATGAAATACTCTGCAATATACAAAAAAAGAAAGGAGTATATTAATGTATCAAAAACTTGACTTTAAAAATTTATCTTTTAAGAATTCCGGATATGCTTCGGATGAGCAAAATGATCAGCTTGAATGGGAGAAGAAAGTACTTGCGGAAACGGGAAGCAGTGCAAAGGAGCTGTATTACCGTACAATGGAGCAGATAGATGTTAAAGCCTTATATACGGCTGAGGATTATAAAAACACATCTCATTTACAGTATATGTCAGGTGTGCCTCCGTTTCTTCGTGGCCCTTATCCCACAATGTATGTTACGAGACCTTGGACTGTACGTCAGTATGCAGGATTTTCAACTGCTGAAGAAAGCAATGCTTTTTACCGCCGAAATCTTGCGGCAGGACAAAAGGGACTGTCTATTGCATTTGACCTTGCAACACACAGAGGGTATGATTCGGATCATCCCAGAGTTATGGGGGATGTAGGCAAGGCTGGTGTTGCGGTTGATTCTATTCTGGACATGGAAATATTATTTTCAGGGATACCTCTTGACCAGATGTCTGTTTCTATGACTATGAATGGTGCGGTACTGCCTATTATGGCATTCTATATACTTGCTGCGGAGGAGCAGGGGGTTGATAAATCTGTTTTGAGCGGAACCATACAAAATGACATTCTCAAGGAGTTCATGGTTCGTAACACGTACATTTATCCTCCTGCAACATCTATGAGAATAATAGGGGACATATTTGCATATACATCCAAGTACATGCCTAAGTTTAACAGCATAAGTATTTCGGGGTATCACATGCAGGAAGCAGGAGCTACTGCCGATATTGAGCTTGGATATACACTGGCTGACGGACTTGAATACATACGAACAGGACTGGCTGCCGGCTTAAATATAGATGAATTTGCACCACGTCTATCTTTCTTCTGGGCTATAGGGAAGAACTATTTTATGGAAGTTGCAAAAATGAGAGCTGCACGTATGCTGTGGGCAAAAATAGTGAAGAAGTTTGATCCTAAAAAACCAAAATCTATGGCTTTGCGTACTCACTCCCAGACATCAGGCTGGAGTCTTACGGCGCAGGATCCTTTCAACAATGTTGCCAGAACCTGCGTAGAGGCTATGGCGGCAGCACTGGGCCACACACAGTCTCTTCATACTAATGCTCTTGATGAGGCAATCGCACTGCCAACTGACTTTTCTGCCCGTATTGCCAGAAATACGCAGTTGTATATTCAGGATGAAACCTCGGTATGCAAGGTTATAGACCCCTGGGGAGGTTCATACTATGTGGAAGCTTTGACGGATGAGCTGATACGCAGGGCATGGGCACATATACAGGAGGTGGAAGAACTGGGGGGTATGTCAAAGGCAATTGACACCGGACTTCCCAAGATGCGTATAGAGGAGGCTGCCGCCAGACGACAGGCTCATATAGACTCGGGACAGGAGAAAATACTGGGCCTGAACTATTATCCTCTGGAAAAAGAAGACCCTTTGGATATACTGGAGGTTGACAATACTACCGTAAGGCAGGCTCAGATTGCAAGGCTTAAAAAGCTTCGTGCAGAAAGAGACAGCGAAGAGGTTGTAAGAAGGCTTGACGCAATTACAAAATCTGTGGAAACAGGTGAGGGAAATCTTCTGGAGCTGGCTGTGGAGGCTGCAAGAGCAAGAGCAAGTCTCGGTGAAATATCTGATGCCATAGAAAAGGTATGTGGTCGTCACAAGGCTATTATAAGGTCAATATCCGGAATATATAAAAGCGAATTTTCTGATGCTGATATCATTGAAGAGGTTCAGAGGATGACTGATGATTTTGAAAAAAGAGAAGGCCGCCGTCCTCGTATTTTAGTTGCTAAAATGGGTCAGGACGGACATGACCGAGGTGCAAAGGTGGTTGCCACCGCTTTTGCAGATATGGGCTTTGACGTGGATGTGGGACCCTTGTTCCAGACTCCGGAGGAGGTTGCCCAGGATGCTGTTGATAATGACGTTCATGTGGTTGGTATGAGTTCACTTGCTGCCGGACATAAAACCCTGCTGCCTCAGCTTGTGGAGGAACTGAGAAAGAGGGGAAGGGGAGACATAATGGTTATAGCAGGAGGGGTAATACCTGCACAGGATTATGACTTTCTTAAAGACCATGGTGCTGCAGCTATTTTCGGACCCGGCTCCGTAATACCTGCGTGTGCCAAGGAGTTGTTGGAAAAACTTAATAAAATGCTGGATGAAACGGAGAATTAGAGATGACAGTTAAAAGTTATAAACCGGAATGGGTTCCTGAAGACGGGGGCAGTGAATTTGCCACCGCAGTTATGCCGGGAGTCAGTGAATCCGAAAGTGGTGAAAGCATCCCTGTTTATAACAAAATTAAAAAACTTACCTGCGAAGATTACGTGAATGGTATATTATCGGGAGACAGAATGATACTTGCCAGAGCAATAACAGTTATAGAAAGTAATGCTCCAAAGCATTTTGAGTTAGGCCAGGAAATTATCAGGCGTATTCTTCCATACACAGGTAACTCTGTTCGTGTTGGAATCACAGGAATTCCCGGAGCAGGCAAAAGTACGTTCATTGAAGCTTTGGGCTGCATGCTCTGCAATGAGGGGAAAAAGATAGCGGTTCTTGCGGTTGACCCCAGCAGTTCTGTGACAAAAGGAAGCATACTGGGGGATAAAACCAGGATGGAGAATCTTTCAAGAGAGTCTAATGCGTTTATTCGTCCCTCGCCTTCCGGAGGAACTTTGGGAGGTGTGGCCAGAAAAAGCCGTGAAACACTTTTGCTTTGTGAAGCGGCAGGATATGACACAATTCTTGTGGAAACTGTGGGAGTTGGACAGGGTGAAACAACCGTACGGTCTATGGTGGATTTTTTTCTTGTCCTGGTATTGACCGGAGCAGGAGATGAACTTCAGGGTATAAAAAAAGGTGTGATTGAGCTGGCCGATGCGATACTGGTAAATAAAGCAGACGGAAATAACAAGCAGAGAGCAGCTGTTGCCAAAGCAGATTACAATCAGGTTTTGCACTATCTTCGCCCTGCAACAGAGGGTTGGGCGACAAAGGCATACACCTGCTCTTCAATAACAGGAGAGGGTATAAGCGTTATCTGGAATGTTGTTACAGAATTCAAAGCTAAAATGGAGAGCTCCGGAAAGCTTCAAAAAAGAAGGAAACAGCAGGAATGGGAATGGATTTTACAAATGGCATGGACTTACATTCATTCGGTTATTTCTCAGGATTCCTCCATTATAGAATGTGAAAAGATATTAAAGGAACAGTTAAATTCCGGTGATATTACCGCATCTGTTGCCGCTCAGAAAATAATTGATGTTGCTAAAGCAAAATGGGCACCATATAATTAATCAGTTAAATAGAAATACGATACGGCTTAATGTTTAAAACATCAAGCCGTTTAATACCTGTTCGGTAATCATCAGCGCCCCCGTAAGCCCTAACTGGGTTTTAGGAATCACATCTATATATCCCAGAGAGGGAAGGGATATTTCTATTCCGCTGAAGGCTTTGCCGCCGAGCTTCAATTGAGCTATTGTATTTCCATTGGCGAATACCAGTTCACTTTCAGTATTTAGAATATCCCTGTTAAGAGCATCTTCAAGATTTAGCTCATTCAGGAGTTTAAACATTTTATTCTTATAACAATCTCTTTCTGCGTCTAATAACGAGGCACTTTCCAGTATCATGCCGAAATATTTCACAAGAAAAGATGTGTAAGAATATATTTCCGAACAGTATCCTTCCACCGAAAAATTCACTCCCTTGGGTAGTCCTGTGAGGGAATTTACACGGGATATGGAAGCATAGGCGTCCGCTCTTGCTTTTCCGCTTTCATCCATAAACAGGGAGTAGTCTCTGCTTATGATGCTGCATACATCCTTTATGAATTTTTCTGTTGCTTCAAAACCTATGGGAGGACCGTCGCAAACATAATAAGGAGTTCCGTAGGTTTCTTTCAGAAAGTGTGCGGTTTCGCATCCGAATTCAGGATTAAGCACTATGTTAAGACTTGACTCAGGTATTTTCTCTATGCTTTGAGTACTGCATTGGGAACACAAAAAACAGTTGATTTCAATACCACACATTTTAAACAATCTTTCAATTTCCTGAATATCTCCCCGGTAATTTTTATGGAATATGGAAAGTCCGAGTATATTTACCTTTAATTTTTTCTCTGTGGGTTCAGAAATGCAAAGCTGCCTCAGAATTTCAAGAGAGGCTGTTTCATAGCCTGCGCATATGTTTTGGGAGAATCCCGGAGTTTCAATTACCACACATTTTTTTCCTTTTATCTTTCTCTTTACAATATCCTTTAAATTATCCCCTATGAGAGAAGCTCCCGGAGAATTAATAATTGCAAGAAGCTCAAAGGACACGTTGTCGCACAGAAAGTCCAGTGCTTCTGTAAGCTTTTCCGTGCTGCCATACACATAGTCCCTGCTGTCAAGCCAGGTGCAGGGAACCCGTGGCTGACCGAAATAGAACTTTTCTGGAAAGTTAAGAGGATCGAATTCATACTGGTGTATACTCTGGCTGTCAGATATTGCGCTGTGATAAAACTTGCATCCCGTGGGACCGTTTATAAGCACAACGGTATTGTCAATTCCCTCCATTGCAAATACAAGACCTGAAAAGCTGTCAGGAGTAATATTTTTTAAACAATTGTTCGTCATTTTTCCATTCTCCCTGCAAATTTAATTTTATGAGATTTGACCAGCGTGAAACCATATTTATTCCTGAATAGAATCCCACATCCGGACACATGGGAATTGTGTCAGATAAATATTCTCCGCTGTTTACAGAGGATTCGTAATTTGTTAGAACTATGTCAGGGCAGTATTTTGCAAAATCACTCATACGTTTTTCCTTATCATAGTTTTCTTCTACATTGAAGGATGTGCCAAGGTTTGTTCTGAATCCTGAGTCCTGTGAAAAATTTAAAATTCCTATTTTAACAATTTCAATGCCTACATCCATAGCCGCCATTAATATCCAGTCAAGACTGTGATTGTAGGTTATTATCATGAGTTTTTTTCCGGATAGAGAAGGCTTAAGCCTTTCAACCTCTTTTTTATAAAGCGCTTCATTTTGGAGTATGATTTCCAAAGCTTTTTCTTTTTTGCCGAAAAAACCTCCAACACTCATAAGCCAGTTTTTTGTTTCGTCAAAACCTATGGGAAATGATTCATCCAGGAATTTGCAGCCGTATTTTTCAGCGAAAAAGTTCTTCAACATTTTACCCGTGTAATCATCATTTGCCAGTAAATTTAAAGGAGCGGACAAAAATTTTTCAAGTCTGTCAAATGTGGTTTCGCACAGAAAACGACAGTTAACCCTTACATCCATGGCGCTCAGAAAATTTTCAATGATTTTAAAATTGCTGCCTGTGTTCTTTGCCACTACTTTTTCAAATACTATATTTACAGTGCTTGGTACCATTTTTACATCTTTCCTGATTATCTGCTCAGCCAGAGTGGTGTAGCTCATGAGCATTCCCTGAAGGTAGTCACCTGCTATGTTGCCGTCTGCCTTGATTGTTATTACAGGCATATTTTCTTCTTTTAGAGATTTCACTTTATCTATGTCATCTCCGATTATTCCTGCAGGGCAGGAGCTTATTACTATGATCGCTTTAGGCTTTTTTAGCTTCACTTCCTTTATTTTATCTGTGAGTACATCTATACCTCCAAAAATCATCTCCGTTTCTCCCATGTTGGTACATTCAAAATTAGGAGATATAGAAACAGGCAGCAGTGAGCCTCTTTCGAACAGACCTCTGCGTCCGGGGGAGCTTATGCTCTGGAAAGATATGTAGGCGCAGCTTTTGGGAGAATGTGCTATAACAGCGACATCACTCAGATGTATGCTCATGGTTGAGGCACCGCTGAAAGCACAGCCGTGGAGCGGTTAGTCATTTACAATGCTTTTTGACAGATATCGGTCGGGGGGAACTGTATCAGCCGTGACAGGTTCCTCGTAGGGGCTTATTACAAAGTTTTCAGAAGCTGTAAAACCCATGTTCGCAGTGTGAAAGACAGCACGTTTGTTGCCGAGAATTATCCTCTCCAGCTCATCGTCTGTCAATGGCAGCGCTTTGTAGAGATTGCAGCCATATATTATATTTTCAGCCAATTCATTGAAAATTTTTGTAATATCAGAGGATTTGAATTTTTCCGTCAAAGTCATTTCTGATTTTTCAGCCAGGGAAAACTCTGTGCTTCTCGGGATTCTTGCACAGACGGGAAGTCCCACGGCTTTCGCAAATCTTGCCACCCTGCTGTCCTCATCCTCAACATTTCTCTTATTGTAGATTATGCCAGCAATTTTGTTTTTTTCACCGTCGTAATTTGCTATTCCCCTGAGAATATTGTTTGCAGCATACAAAGACATGAATTCTCCCGATGTAACAAGAAACACAGTGTCAGCGTATTCGTTTCTTATGGGTACGGCAAATCCGCCGCAAACAACATCCCCCAGCACATCATACAGGACAATGTCATAATTGTTTTTTATTTTTAAGGTGTCAAGAAGTTCAAAGGTGGTGATTATTCCTCTTCCGGCACATCCCACCCCGGGTGTGGGCCCCCCGGCCTCAACGCATCCCACATCCAAAAACCCCTTGTAAAGAATATCCTCCGCCTTATAATTTAGAGGGTTTGTAATTCTTATATAATCAAGCACGGTTGTAATTTTTCTTCCGTGCATCAGGAGCCTTGTGGAGTCATGCTTAGGGTCACATCCTATTTGAAGAACTCTCCTGTTAGAAAGAGCAAGAGAAGCGGACAAATTGGCACTGACTGTGGATTTTCCTATTCCTCCCTTTCCGTATATGGCAATCTGCTTCATTGGTTCCTCCATTAGTATTGTAAGTAGTATTATTTTCAATATTATCATAAAAAATTTTTAAATTCAATGCACGATGGGTGATTTTATGGTAAAATATTAGTGAATCAGCGGAGGTGCGTTATGGAAAAGGGTTATGTTCATGTTTATACGGGAAATGGCAAAGGTAAGACTACGGCAGCTCTGGGGCTGTCCATAAGAGCGGTTTGTGCCGGTAAAAAGGTTTTTTTCGGGCAGTTTGTCAAAGGCATGGAATACAGTGAACTGAAATGTGCTGAATTCATAGGCAATTTGGACATTGAGAAGTTTGGCAGGAGATGTTTTATCTATGAAGAACCGTCAGAAGAAGATATAGAAGCCGCAAGGAAAGGTCTTGAAAAAATGGGGAGCATTCTTAAAACAGGTGATTATGACATGGTTGTGATGGATGAGCTGAATATAGCATTGTACTTCAAACTTTTTACTGTGGAAGAAGCTTTGGAGGCAATAAAAGGAAGAGCACCGGAAGTGGAGGTTGTTATAACCGGAAGGTATGCTCCAAAAGAAATAATTGATGTTGCGGATCTGGTAACGGAAATGAAAGATATTAAGCATTACTATTACAATGGAGTAGAGGCAAGGCAAGGCATTGAGTTCTGACGGTTCTGACAAAATATTTTATTTTTCATCAGTTTCTGCTTGAAGAAACATGAAACTTATGCAATAATGGATTATATTAAATATGAGGAGGATGTTTATGTTAATAAAGCCAATTATTTTACCTGCAAGTAAGCTCACGGTTTTGTCTCCGGAGGATACTGCACAAAAAGCAATACAGATAATTGAAGATAATGGTTTCTTGTCGCTGCCCGTAGTAGAAGGAAAGAAATTTGTTGGGTTATTATCAAAACAATTTATTTATGATGAATTTTTCAAATCAGGAGAAACAGATTATAATAAATTTTTTCAGAAAACAGTTGCAGAATTTATAATTACTCCTCCTGAAGTGGTAAAAGACAGCACTCCTGTTGAAGAAGCTGCAGAAATGTTTTTTGAATCAAAAATAAGATTCCTGCCTGTGGTAGATAACAATAATGATTTTATTGGAATTTTGACGCAGAAGGCTCTTTTCGATATTATCACCAGGGTGTTTGGCTTGCATGATGCTAAGATTGTAATATTATCCAGTGATTTTACAGGTGTTATCGCAAAAATTTCTGAAATAATATATAAATTTGGAGCAAATATTACTAATATAGTACAGATGGATACCGGATTAATGGAAGTTAAAGAGATTTCCATAAGAGTTGAATGCGATAATCTTGATAAGCTTGTGGAGAAACTCAAAAACAACGGAATCAAAGTCAGAGAAGTCATACCTGCAAAATAAAAACATAAAAAAAGACATGGTGAAACCTCATCGTGTCTTTTTTGGATATTTAAATTTTTAAAGGATTTTGCTATACAGTAATTTTAATTGGCAATAAAGTTACTGTCTTTTTTTTGCTGCATATTTTAATAATATTTTGGAATAAAGGCTGTGAACAAGGCATATAAATTAATTGTATACGAAAGTGCATATTTCGCAGGAGGAGGGATTATTATTACTAATTTAGATATATATGAGGATATAGCAAAAAGAACGAAGGGCGAAATATATTTGGGTGTTGTGGGTCCTGTTAGAACAGGAAAATCCACATTCATCAGAAAATTTTCTGAAAATGTAATGCTGCCAAATATAGAGGATGAATATATAAAGGAAAGAGCTAAGGATGAAATGCCACAAAGCGGTACAGGCAAAACTGTTACAACGACAGAACCTAAATTCGTGCCTGGTGAAGCAGTAAAAGTTACATTCAAGGATAATGTCAATGCCAAGTTGAGATTAATAGACTGTGTGGGTTACATGATTCCCGGAGCAATAGGAAATATGGAGGGTGAGATTCCGAGGCTTGTGAGCACACCCTGGAATGAGGATCCCATACCCTTTGCAGAGGCCGCTGAAATAGGAACAAGGAAAGTTATCAAGGATCATTCCACAATAGGTGTTTTGGTTACCACAGACGGCAGTATAACAGATATTGGCAGAGACAACTACATTATGGCAGAAGAAAGGGTTGTAAGAGAATTAAAAGAAATTAATAAGCCTTTTGTTATCATTTTAAATACTACGCACCCTCTCAACGAAAACACAACGGCTCTTGCTATGCAGCTTAAAGATAAATATGAAGCCCCCATCCAGGTACTGGATCTGATGAATTTACAAAATGATGACATAGACAATGTATTGGAAAATGTACTGTATGAATTTCCGATCAAGGAAATAAATGTGGATCTGCCAAAATGGTTTGACGGTCTTACATATGATTATTCATTGAAAAAAGATTTAATAAACACGCTGAGAAATGATTTTGAAGGCTACTACAAGCTGAGTGATTTCAACGCAGAAAATATTTTTTCAGAAGAAAATGCTTTTATCGAGGACTTTTATGTGAAGGATATTGAGCTTGGCACAGGAAGCATCAATATGAAAATAGATTTAGATAATTCATATTATTATAAAGTAATAAGTGAGCTTTCCGGTGAAGAAATAACAGGTGAACATCAGATATTGAAGCTGATAGGAGACTTGTCAAGGGCAAAGGATAATTACAGGAAGGTGGAAGCAGCAATTAATGATGCCAGGGCTAATGGCTACGGATATGTAACTCCGGGAATTAATGACATGATTATTGATAAACCTGAGGTATTTAAGGAAGGAAGCAGGTATGGAATTAAAATTAAAGCTCAGGCTCCATCACTGCATATATTTAATGCGGCGATTAATACCGAGGTAGCTCCCATAATAGGAAGCAAGTCACAAAGTGAAGATTTAATGAATCATATGGCTGAACAAATGAAGGATAATCCTCAGTGCATCTGGGATGCTGAAATATTCGGAAAGACCATGTATAGCTTAGTTGATGAACAGCTTGAATCAAAGATTACTGCAATGCCTGAAAATGCAAGAAAAAAACTTAAGAAAACAATTGAAAAGATTGTTAATGACGGTTCTGGAAGCATAATTTTCCTGATTATATAAACTATAGTTTTATTTAAAGAGAACTTCGCTTTATTTATGCATAATGAAATTGAAGTACAGACGTGTATGAGGATAAAGCTCGAAGAGTCTCTTTTTTTTGTGTAAATTATAATAAATTGTCATAGATATTCTTAATTTTTTATAAATAGTTGTAATATTATTTGAAAATAAGCATATAAAGCTTGCAATATTAATGTGATTTATATATAATATGTTTCATACCAGTAAGTCGTACTCTGGAGCAACTAAATTGGAGTTTGTTTAAATGGCAAAAAGAAAAAATTTTGGTGTAAAAAACTTTTTCTTTTCACTTGCAGCAGTTTGTTTGAGCTTTTACATATTTCAAAATTTTAACGGCTCAGTTGAGACTATGATTGCAGAGAACGGAAATTTGGAAGATGTCATTAAAGCAGACGGCGTTGTTGTCAAGGATGAAGAAGTTTACAATGCAACAACAGATGGAAGTGTTACATATTATTATGAGGATGGAGCAAAGATTAAAGCAGGTCAGCTTGTGGCAGATTTAAATACAGATGCTGCAGCTTCCGATATTAGCAGGCAAATAGCTGAAATTCAGGCGGTCATAGATTTAAAGAAAATTTCTTCGGATACCCCTGTACAAAATACTGCAGTGCAACAAGAAAACCTTGTTTCATTTGAAAGTGAAATACAGTCATGCATTTTAAATAATGAATTGGGCAGCATGTATAATATTGTGGGACAGGCAACGAATATAACCGACACCTTAACGTACAAGGGTGATTATGGACAGTATGATACAGCACAGCTTGAAGCCATGAAGGCAAATCTTATGACTGGAATTTCAACACATAAGGTGCCATATTATTCCGGAAAAGCAGGAATTATTTCATATAAATTAGACGGACTTGAAAATGAATATTTATTTGAGAATGTTCTTGATTTGACTCCCAGCGGCACCGCAAGGAAAGATTATTCTGTTTCTGATAAAAGTCAGTCTGCGGAAGTTTCTGCAAATGAGGGGATATATAAGATAATTAGAAATTTTGACTATTATATAGCCGCTACGGTTGACAATGATAAAGCAAAGCTGTTCGAAGAAAATAAATATATTAAAACAAGAGTACTGTCTGACGGTCAGCAGCATGAAGTATGGGGATACATAAAAAAAATTAATTACGGCAGTGAACAATCGGTTCTGATTTTATATTTTGATGATTATTTTTATAAAATATATGATAAACGTTATGTAAATTTAGAGCTTATAACCGATATATATGAGGGACTTAAAATCAACGCTAAGTCACTGACTCAGCTTAACGGGTTAACAGGTGTATATGTTCAGGACGCAAGTAATATAATAAAGTTTTTCCCCGTTGAAATAATAGGTAAGGATGAAGAGTATGTTATCATAGATCCCGGTCAATATGTGGGAGACAATGAAAGAAAAGTAATAAACATTGGCGACAAGGTGTACAGTACAGTGAAAATATTTGATAAAGTAATATTGGAACCGGAAAATGTATATGACGGTGAAATAGCAGATTAGGAGGTTGTTGTGAATATTAAGGAAAATATTGACAGCGTTTTGGAAAAGGTGTCTGCAGCAGCCCTCAGGTCAGGCAGAAATCCTGAGGACATAACAGTAATAGCTGTTTCCAAGACAGTTGATGCAGACCGCGCAAGAGAGGCGGTAGAATGCGGATTAATTAACCTTGGTGAGAACAGGGTGCAGGAACTGATAAGCAAGTATGAGCAGCTTTCGGATATGGATGTGAAGTGGCATCTGATAGGGCACCTGCAAAAAAACAAGGTGAAATACATAATTGATAAGGTTGAGATAATTCACTCCGTGGAAGACCTGGAGCTGGCAAATGAAATAAATAAAAGAGCTTTGCAGCATAACATAACAGCAAATGTACTGATAGAACTGAATATTGGCGAAGAGGAAAGTAAATTCGGAATAAATGAAGAAAGCGTTTATGAGTTTGTAAGTTCTATGGAGCAATTTGAAAACATAAAGGTGTCAGGACTTATGACTGTAGCACCTTACAGCGAGAATCCGGAGGATATACGATGGGTTTTCAGGAAAATGAAAGAAATATTTGACAAGATTTCAGGCATGAAGCTTAAAAATACTGAAATGAAGTTCCTGTCAATGGGAATGACTAATGACTATGAAATTGCTATTGAAGAAGGTGCCAATATAGTAAGAATAGGAACAGCTATATTTGGTGAAAGAAAATACAAGGAGGCAAAATGATGGGAGTAATGGAAAAGGTTAAAGACTTTATAGGTATCACAGATTTGGAAGATGAAGAATACGATGAGGAGGAAATTGTTGCTGAAAATAATTATGAAAGCGGCAGACCGGAAAGAATGGAAACCTATACCAGGAAAAACAATGTAATTAAGGTTCATTCTAACACTGATATGAAAGTCTTTATATGTGAGCCGAACAAATACGAGGATTGCACAAAAGCTGTGGATGAAATGAAAAACAGGAAAGTTGTTGTTCTCAATATTGAAGGAATGGAGTTGGAAGACCAGAAACAGGTATTTGAATTCATAAAAGGTGCCGTTTATGCCCTTGAAGCAAGTATACAGAAAATATCCAACGGTATTTTTGTATTGGCCCCCAGCAATGTTCAAATTGATGGAAGGCTGAGCGACAGGTACGAAAGGAATTATTACTACAAGTAAGGTGTATTTATGCATACAATTATATTAGCCCTTAGTCTACTATTAAGAATCATTGATTCATTAATACTAATAAGAGTGTTATTATCATTTTTCCCAACCCTACAAACATCGAAAATTTCCTACTTTATCTACCAAATGACCGAGCCTGTTTTGGCACCCTGCAGGGCAATTTTAGATAAACTGGGATTAGGCATGGGAATGTTTGATTTTTCTCCCGTCCTGGCATTTTTGCTATTAAGCTTACTACAAAATTTACTTTTTGCCTTTTAAGGGGAAGAACATGAAAGATTTTGAAAAGTATTATGATTTTATAAAAGACGATGAAACAAAAAATTCAGTGAAAAAAATTGCTGATAAGTCTTTGTACGTTAATAAGAATTTTACCTCTGCAGTGACCGAGTTTACAAACCCATATGTTGCAGAGCTGAGTTTACCTATAATTAATAATTATGATATTAATTTTAAACTTTTCCCCTCATTTGAACATAGTGAGAGGAAAGTTTTCATTTTATACCCTGATTATCTAAAAACTATAGATATAAATGAATTTATAACAGGGCTTCGCATTTATAACCGCTCAAAATTTAAGATGCTGAAACACGGCGATTATCTTGGCTCCTTAATGTCCCTTGGAATTGACAGGAATAAAACAGGAGATATTTATGTATATGAGGATTATGCCGATATTGTTGTGCACAGTGATATTTCAGACTATATATTGTACAATTTAGATAAAATAGGGCATAATAAAATAGAAACAGAAAAAATTAAAGTTGATGAGCTAAACTTCAAGGAACAGGAACATGTTGTCCTGAACATAACAACCTCATCAATGAGAATAGACAACATTGTAAAGCATATTACCTGCAAATCCAGAGAGGTTTCTTCAAATATGATAAAAACAGGAAATGTGAAGGTTAACTGGCAGGTAGAAGAAAGAACTGCTGTAGAAATAAAGGAAAAAGACATGATTTCAATAAGCAGGTACGGACGTTATAAAATTTCCGGAATATCAGGAATTACAAAGAGCGGGAAGTACAAGGTTGAAATCAGGCACTACATTTAGTGAGAGGTTTATATGAATACATTAATAGGAATAGTCTTTGCAGGTTCCATAATATTGGATCAATTAACAAAACTGTGGGCATCCTCAGCGCTGAAAGACGGGGGCTCAATAAAAATAATCGGAGATTTTTTAAGATTCACATACGCAGAGAACAGGGGTGCAGCATTCAGCATACTGCAGGATCAGAGAATATTTTTTATAATAACCACTGTAGTTATGCTCATAATACTGGCTTACATTTATTTTAATACAAAAAACATTACAAATTTATCAAAGCTTGCAATAGCTATGATTGCAGGAGGAGCCATAGGTAATTTCATAGATAGGGTTCGTTTAAGCTATGTGGTTGATTTTATCGACGTAAGGTTTGGAAATCTTTATAATTTCCCAATATTCAATATTGCGGACAGCTTTGTTGTATGTGGAACCATATTGATGATTTTTTTAATTCTTTTTAACAAGTTTGAGAAGAGTGAAGCTAATGGATAATGAATTTTCATTAGAGAGTGAAGATTTTGAATATGAAGATGATGAAGAATTAATCGTTATTTCCCACCGGGAAAATGAAAGGATAGATGTATATTTATCGCAAGCTTTAGAGAATATGTCACGAAGTGCAGTGCAAAAGCTTATTGCTGGAGGAAGTGTAACGGTTAACGGTAAGACTGTTAAGTCAAATTACAAAATAAAGTTGAATGATTCAATAGGAATAATACTGCCTGAACCGGAAATGCCGGATATTGTACCTGAGGATATTCCTATTGATATAGTTTATGAGGACGATGATTTAGCAGTGATAAATAAGGCTCAGGGAATGGTGGTTCATCCATCAGCAGGTCATTATTCAGGTACCCTGGTAAACGGTTTAATGTATCATTTGAAGAACCTGTCCTCCATAAACGGAGTAATGCGGCCGGGTATAGTTCATCGTCTTGATAAGAACACATCAGGTCTTATGCTTGTAGCAAAAAATGATAAAGCTCATAATTATCTGGCAAAATGCCTGAAAGAGCATTCCATAGACAGAATTTACTACGCATTGGTTGAAGGGAATATTAAAACGGATTCCGGAGTGATAGACGCCCCTTTAGGCAGAAGTGAAAAAGACAGAAAAAAACGTGCGGTAACATACAGGAACAGTAAAAATGCCGTGACTAATTATTGGGTTCTTGAAAGATTCGGAAAATATACATTAATTAAATTAAAGCTTGAAACAGGAAGAACCCATCAGATAAGAGTACATATGAAGCACATTGGTCATCCGGTTGTGGGGGATGATATCTATGGCAGCAAAACAAATAAATTTGGATTAAAGGGTCAGCTCCTCCATTCGAAATTATTGGGATTTATTCATCCGACCACGGGAGAATACATGGAATTTGAAAGTGAGCTGCCGGATTACTTTCAAAGGGTATTAAAGATAATTGGAGGTCAATAATATGAAGACAAAAGCGGTGATAATGGATGAAAAGGCTATTGAAAGAGCACTGTTCAGGATTTCTCACGAAATTATAGAAAAAAACAAGGGCGTTGAAAATATTGTGCTTATCGGTATAAAGACCAGAGGCTGGCCCCTGGCGCTGAGGCTTGTCGCAAAAATAGAGGAAATAGAAGGATCAAAAGTACCTGTTTTTCCTTTGGATATAACCTATTACAGAGATGATTATGAAAAGGATGACAGAGCACCCCTGTCAGTTAAAAGCATTGATTTTAACATAAAGGATAAAACAGTTATCCTGGTGGACGATGTTCTGTACACCGGAAGAACTGTGAGAGCTGCATTAGATGCTGTAGTGGATCAGGGAAGACCTAAGAACGTGGAACTGGCTGTATTAATAGACAGGGGACACAGAGAGCTTCCCATAAGAGCAGACTTCATAGGAAAGAACGTGCCTACTTCAAGGACGGAAAGAATCAGTGTTAAGCTAAATGAAACAGACAATTCTAATCAGGTTGTAATTACAGAATAAAAATTTATTAATCGGAAGAATAATATTATGAATAAATATAAAACAGGAATTTTTCATTGGTTTGGATATATATTACCATTTGAAGAAAGAATTAAGCTGATAAAGCAGGCAGGATATGATTACGTTATGTTGTGGTGGGAGGACGAATACTATCCATACATACTAAACAGGATGGAATTTAATCATATTTTAGGCTACTATGACTTAAAGCTGGATAATGTGCATCTTCCATTTGAAAATATAAACCACCTTTGGAGTGAAAACAGTACAGAAAGAAATAATCATGTGGAACTTGTAAAAAGATGGTTAAACGAATGTAAAAACTGTGGTACTGAAACCGTGGTTATTCATGCGGTACAGGGAGCAGATAATATTTTTGATTATTCTCCGGGCTATGATTCTTTCAAGAAAATAATAAGGGAAGCGGAAAATATAAATATAAAGGTAGCTGTGGAGAATACTCAGACATTCCAATATGCGGAATTCATATTAAAAGAAATTGAATCTCCCAACGCAGGGTTTTGCTATGATTCCTCTCATGATTTTGTAAATGGACAAAGCAGGGGAGCAATCCTTGAAAAATGGAAACATAAGCTTATGGCAGTACACCTTTCGGACAATGACGGATTATATGACCGGCACTGGATTCCGGGTAAGGGTCATGTGGACTGGAATAAAGTAATAGGTATTTTAAAGCAGGACAACATTAAAAGCTTTTCGATGGAAACATATCCATACGAAGAAGAAAAACAAATGCAGCCTGCCGAATTCCTTGAAAAAGCAAAAAACTGTCTTGAGACAGTTTTAGAGAAAGACTGTGTATAAAAAATTCCTATATTGCATAACTTCAAGTATTATTTTGAATGAATAATTAAGTGCTAACAATACTTTTTACTGTTAGCACTTTTAATTATTTCTGTTTTATGATTATATCAACCATTTCATTAACACTTGAAGCTAAAAAATCAGCGCCCTCTTTTTTTAGAAGAGCTTCATCTCTGAAACCCCACAAAACTCCCAGCGATTTTATTCCTGCATTTTTTGAAACCCGAATATCAACTTCAGAATCTCCTATGTATATACATTCGTCCTTTTTTACTCTTAGGTCAGATATAATGCCCAACAGAGCTTTGGGGTCAGGCTTGGGTTCATATCCGTCTTTAAGTCCGGATATATATTTTATGTTGTCGCCAAAAAAATGATTTACAAGCTTTATTGTAAAGTCATGGGGCTTATTTGACAGTACTGCTGTAATAATGTTGTTTTTTGTCAGTGTTTCCAAGCCTTCGTTAACACCTTCATAGGGTCTGGTGTAATCAGACAGGTGAGCATCATAATATTCATTGAAATAATTTTGGAATTCTTCTATAATTTCTTTTTTACCATGGTCAAAGAAGTCATTGACTATGGATTCTATTAACTTACGCCTTCCGCTTCCGAGCCTCAATGTAAAGCTTTGTGAATCCACATTAGGAAGGCTATATTTTGATAGGGCATAGTTACATGCTTCTTCCAGATCTCTGGCAGAATTCAGCAATGTCCCGTCTAAGTCAAATATTGCAGCTTTATACATAGTTACCTCCTGGTATTTACTATATTGTATCATAGATATTGCGGTATGACAATGTGTTGACATAATATAAGAGCGATATGCCGTTTGTTATTTTTAGAAGACATAGTTTAGGACTTTATTATAAATTTTCGCTGTAA
>DHUT01000032.1 GCA_002409285.1 Firmicutes bacterium UBA5227
TTACGAATAATTCTGACAACCCTATTGATTTTTATGTTTTGCTTTTGACAATAATTATTCAGAAATTTCCGGAGCATTATGTCAGGCAGTGGAAATTTGAACTGGTGTGTTCAGAGGAAGAGGATTATAGGGAATTTTGTGAATTTTATTGTGGTCTTACCAGGGTATTGAAAAGCTATATTCCGGGTAATAATATTGGATTGTTTGCCATAAAAGATATTTCTGAAGCAGGTAAAAGTATGTTTTATAACATTCTTATTAATTTAAAGGATAATGGAATTTTTCCGGGATTTGTCAGCTTCAGCGCACACCCTCAGGATGATGTGGAGATTATTATTGGAAATCCGTATGTCAAGATGAAAAATTACTACAGGCAAATGATAGAAAATATCAGGGGGGTATTAGATAGTACAGAGTGTAAGGTTCAGGATATATATATGCCCAGATGGAATACTTTAACCGGCAGGAATGCTGCAGAATCGGGAACTTTTTACCGCTTAGCTCTAATTATTGACGCATACTTAAGCATTAATGAAGACATATCAGGTATAGGATTTCACCTGGACACATTAGAGAATTCCCGTGACAATGAAAAAATAGACGGAAGCGTAATGGCATTGTTTATGTGCTATAAAATTAAAAGACCTATTTTTTTTGGAGCAGATATATTAAACCGCATGGGTTCGGATTTGTTATTCAAGGATGAAGGAATAATTGTCACAAAAAATGGGAAAAAGGAAGTACCCATAGTTGTGTTTAACCCTTGTTATATTAACCCCACATTTTCGCTGGATTCCTCATATATTAATAAAGAAACATTAAGGAAGCACATTAAAATAACAGGACTTGAACAAGGCAGGTATCTCATAAAAAATATGATTTTCGACAGTATGAATTCACATTTTTACTACAAGTGGATTAATGCGGGCTATCCGGATTTTTCAGATATGGATGTTATTAATTATTTAGAAAATTCTGTACTCCCCGAGATTATAATTTCAGAAGAGTACATAAGCGGAGAATACTGCTTTGATGTTGAAAATACATTTAACGGTGTTAAGTTGTACATCCTTAAAAAGGAATAGTGGCGCTTAAATCTATTCCGGTCTTAAATATAACTTTATTTCATAATAATGATTTAAATAATAGTTGTCTAAAAATAACTATTATTTTTTTATTATAATAAAAATTTTTGAAAAAAAGTTTATTTTTTTACCTTTTTATACTTAAAAATGCATAGATGATTTTCAACTTTACCAGTATTATTGTAAAAAAACGATTTCAGATATATTAATTTCTGTTGTGAGAATACGTTAACATCATCTGGAAATAGCCTGCAAAGCAAGGAACAGCCAACGTCAAATTAAAGAATACTAATAATAATTAAATAAATTTTAGTATTAATATTTATCAATTTTAAAACAGGAGGAATGTTTATTATGTCAACAATGAGTGTTTGGAACAGTACCATACTTTACGCACTGGTTATAGCTGCTTTACTGACTGTAGTAATAATTTGTGCGGTAACTATGAAGACTGCATGGAAAAGGTGCATTGAACTGGGGTATACAAAGAATCAATTGATGGCGGTTGTAAAATCTACATCTGTTACAACGGTACTTCCGTCAATAGCAATTATAATCGGATTGTTTTCGCTGGCTCCTGCCATAGGAATACCATGGTCCTGGTTCAGGCTGTCTGTAATCGGCTCAGTTATGTATGAGCTGATGGCTGCGGAAGTGTCCGCAACTTCGGTAGGCTATGAATCTGTTGCCGCTGTTAATGCGGCAGGTGATATTTCTGTAATCGGAACTATGATGTTTTCAATGAGCATCGGAATTATTGGAGGAATAATTATCAATATATTTGCCGGCAAGAAAATACAAAACGGTCTGGTTACATACCGCAGTGATAAAGGCGAATGGGGTGCTTTGCTTATGGCATGCTTTTCAATTGCAATGTCGGCAGTATTTCTTCCGTCACAGTTTTTAAAGGGTGCCGCAGCTACGGCTACACTTCTTACGAGCAGTCTTTTAGCTGTTATATTGCTGAGTATACAGAAAAAATATAACGTTAAATGGATAGGTGAGTTTCTTCTTGCCATATGCTTGATAGTGGGGATGGTTTCATCCGTGTTCTGGCATAACATATTTATTTAATAAAATTTATTAGGAGGAATGATAAATGGAAACTAAAAAAAGCAGCAATTATCTTGATAAGGTTCATAGAATAGGCAGAATCGGAAGCATAGTATCTGTAGCTTTTATGCTTGGAATTCCGGCGGTAATTTGCACAATTTTTGATATATGGCCTTCATTTTCTGAAATAGTGGCAGGTGTTACACCTCTGCTTGCAATATTTTTGCCTGTTGCAATTTCCGAGGTATTCAGTTATACACCGATACTGGGTACTTCCAGCTATATAGCATTTATTACCGGAAACATAATGAATTTAAAATTGCCTGTGGCAATTAATGCAATGCAGATTGTTGACGCTACCCAGGGTACGGAGTCAGGAGATGCCATTTCTGCTGTTGCGGTATCTTTTTCTTCTATAATAACAATGTTAATTATAGCACTTGGAACAGTCATGTTACTTCCTTTGGAGCCGTTACTTTCAAATCCAAATGTGACAATAGCTACACAGTATATGCTTCCGGCATTGTTCGGAGGGCTTTTTATACCGCAGCTTTTAAATAAAAATGCCGGTGAATACAGAATAGAAGGTAAGAGTAAATTACTTGCTGTACCGGTAATTTTAGTATTGGCAGTTCATTTCTTTGTTACGTCTATCGTTGGGAAGGAAGGCATAATAATGCTGATTGCTATACCGGTAACAATCCTTATCGCATATATATTATATAAAAAAGGAATAGTAAAAATGGTAAGTAGGGTTGAAACAAAAAAAGAGTAGAAATTGTCAACCAATTTATGAATGGCAGTAAAAAATTTAATGAATATAATCAGAAGGAGTATAAAATGAGTAATTTATTAGAAGAAGCTAAAATGCTTTCGGATGTTATTGTGAAGAATCGCAGGTATATACATGAAAATGCTGAAACGCACAACAATCTTCCCATAACAACAACATATGTGAGTGAAAAGCTTATCGGAATGGGATACGCTCCGGTTGAAATTTGCCAGTCTGGAATTGTTGCTCTTGCGGGAGGTAAAAAACCAGGGAAAACATTCCTGCTGAGAGCAGATATGGATGCGCTTCCCATTGTTGAGGAGAATGAACTTAAGTTTAAGTCAATAACACAAAATATGCATGCCTGCGGACATGATATGCATACTTCAATGCTTCTTGGAGCCGCTCAGCTTTTAAAAAATCACGAGGATGAAATTGAAGGAACAGTAAAGCTGATGTTTCAGCCGGCAGAAGAAACACTTTGGGGTGCAAATGCTATGATTGAGGCGGGTGTGCTTGATAATCCAAAGGTCGATGCAGCAATGATGATACATGTGGCAAGCGGAATACCTGTGCCTACAGGGACAATTGCAATACCGGAAGCAGGGGTGGTATCGCCAGCAGCGGACTGGTTTGAAATTAAAATAGCTGGAAAAGGCGGGCATGGGGCAATGCCTAATATGGCTGTAGACCCAATTAATGTTCTTGCTCATATTCACACCGCACTTCAGGAAATAAACTCAAGAGAAATTGCGCCGGGAGAAAATGTTGCTCTCACAATAGGACAAATACGTGCGGGAAATACTTCAAATGTTATACCTGATACGGGATTTATGTCAGGAACCATAAGAACATACAGCAATGATGTGAGGGAATTTATAAAAAACCGTCTGACAGAAATAGCTACGGGAATAGCTTCATCATTTAGGGCAACAGCGGAGGTAGTATATACAAAAGGATGTCCGTGCCTAACGTCTGATGAAGATCTGACTAAACAAATCTTTAAATATTCAAAAGAATTGTTTGGAGAAGATAGGGTAATAGATATGAGTAAATTAACGGGAGGTAAAAAAATGTCAGGGTCCGAAGATTTTGCATTTATAAGTGAGCTGGTCCCCACGGTAATGGTTTCATTGGGAGCCGGTTCAATTGACGAAGGATATTTATTCCCGCTTCATCATCCTAAGGCATCATTTAACGAAAATGCTTTGTCAACAGGAGCGGCAATGTATGCAAATACAGCTATAGAATGGCTTAAAAATAACAAATAAGTTTTACGCATATTTAAATAACGGTTGTCTAAAATAACCGTTATTGCAATCAAAAAAGCGGCTGAGGCTGCTTTTTTGCAATGAGATAACAACGATAGCAAGAAAGATATTTATATATGAGTAATAAAGTTGGGTTTGCATAGATAAAATTGTTATGGTAAAATAACACACAATATACATTCATAAAATCCTGATTATTTTTTGAGATGTCATTGGAGCAAATGGGAGGCT
>DHUT01000020.1:0-4785 GCA_002409285.1 Firmicutes bacterium UBA5227
TTCCTTTCATTATTAATTTATATTGAAATATATCAAAAGCTATATTTATAATATTCATATATTGACAAATAGTGACTTCATAAGAGTAATACTTTATATAGAAATCTATAGGAAAGCTTCCTAAATTTCTTAATGGGACTGTTGAATTTTATATTTTTTATGCTATAATAAAGATGTATTAAATATTAATTCGCTAGGGGAGCTTAATGCTGAGAATTTACCCTCAAAACTTGATCCGGTTAATACCGGCGAAAGGAAGACGACCGTAAAGCATGTTTTAGCCCCCTCCCGCGGATATGGGAGGTTTTTTATATGTCAGGAGAAGCATTACAATCTTTTTTTGAATCCATTGCAGGTCAAATCACAACGGTTATAGTTATATTTTTGCTGTTAGTACTGGTAATGAGAACTAATGAAAAGAAAAATGATGTATCAGTATTAGTTAAGACTTCTATACTGCTGGCCATTGCATTTGTATTAAATCACATTATATTGCTTAAAATGCCTCAAGGCGGCTCAATAACTGCCTTCAGCATGTTTGCAATATTTTTGGCAGCCTATTTGTTTGGTCCCCGACAAGGTATACTTGCAGGTATGGCATATGGATTGCTGGATTTAGTTTTGAATCCATACGTTGTCCATCCAATGCAGATATTTTTGGACTATCCGCTTGCATTTGGTGCTATAGGAATCGGAGGACTTTTAAGAAACAAGAAATTTGGAATTATTACAGGTTATCTGCTGGGAGTTTTGGGAAGATACCTGGTGGTAGTACTTTCCGGAATTATATTCTGGGGAGGGTATGCTGCAGAAGGGTTTAATACAGTTACATGGTCGTTTTTTTATAACATGACCTATATGCTGCCGGAAGCAGCAGCAACAGTTGCGATTTTACTGATTCCACAGGTAAGAAGTGTATTTGAAAGGTTTAAAGTTAAATAGAAGGCAATTATAATGGGGACGTACGTCCCCATTATTTGTCAATGTTCATATTGAAGCTGATATAATTTATAATAGATACCTTTTTTAGAGAGAAGCTCCTGATGTGTTCCTTCCTCGCGGATTTCTCCTTTGTGCATTACAATTATTTTGTCTGAATTTTGTATGGTTGATAGTCTGTGGGCTACTATCAGGGTTGTCCTGCCTTTCATGATTTTCTTCAGGGCATCCTGTATTAGTACTTCTGTTTCTGTATCAATGTTTGCCGTAGCTTCATCAAGTATTAAAATATCCGGTTTAAAAGCCAGTGTTCTGGCAAATGAAATAAGCTGGCGTTGCCCGGCTGAAAAAGCAGCACCATTTTCGATTACATGCTCGTCATATTTGCTGTCAAGCTTTGAAATGAAGCTGTCCGCATTTACATATTTTGATGCTTCTATTATTTCCTCATCAGTTATGTTTTCATTTTGAAGTCTTATGTTGCCTTTAATATCTCCTGAAAATAAAAATACGTCCTGAAGCATCTGACCAATGTTTTTTCTTAGGCTTGAGATTTTAATGTCCAGGATATTAATCCCATCAATTAATATTTCTCCTTTTTGAATATCATAATATCTGCATATTAAGTTCTGAATGGTGGTTTTACCTGCTCCTGTTGCTCCTACAAAGGCAATGCTTTCACCCGGCCCTATCTTAAACGATACATCTTTTAATATCCATTCATCCTTTTTGTAAGAGAACCAAACATTTTTGAATTCAATGCTGCCTTTGAAGTGATCTATTTCCATTGCATTTTCACTGTCTTTTATTTCAGGCTCCACGTCTAAAAGCTCAAAAATTCTTTCAGATGCTGCGCTTGCGGATTGAATAACACTCAGCTGTTCTGCAAGCTCCTGTATGGGTTCAAAGAATTTGCTTACATATCTTTGAAAAATTACTATAGTTCCTATTGTAACTGTTCCTTCCATAACCATTTTGCCGCCAAACCACAGGAGAATTGATGTGGCTGTAATGTTCATAAGAAAGTTTGTGGGGTTATAAATAGCAAAGGTAAAGATTTGTTTAAAGTGCTCATTTTTCAATTTTTCATTTTCATTTTTAAAATTATTAAAGATTTCATTTTCTACGGAAAATATTTGGACAATTCTCATTCCGGATATATGCTCGGAAATAAAAGCATTTAACGCTGATATCTTGCCCCTGATTTTTCTGTGTGTTTTCATGGATATGTGGTTAAAAACAAATGTAAACAGCACAATGAACGGGATTACAGTGAATGTCAGCATGGATAGCTTTAAATTGTATGTAATCATCGTTACAATAATTCCAATTAATACAAAGCAGCTTTTCAAAACATTTACTATGACGCTGGTATACATTTCATTTAATGCTTCTGTGTCATTTGTAACTCTTGTAACAAGCCTCCCGATGGGATTTTCCGCAAAAAAGCTCATGGATAGATTGTTTAAATGAGTAAATACCTCTAATCTAATATTGTAAATAATTTTTTGTCCTGCTTTAGACAATATTACTGCCTGTGTATAGTTCAGAAAAAATGTTATAACTACAGATAACAAATAAATAAGAGCTATTTTAATTATGCCGTTAATATCATTTTGCCTTTGAACTTCTGATATTTCCTGAGTTTGATTATAGTGTGACAGGAAGTTATCCACCGCATTACCTATAAGCATCGGCTGATAAAGTTCAATGGCTACTATTACAAGTATAATTATAATTGCAGCTACAAAGTACCAGATGTATTTAGTGGCATAATTAAGCAGCCTTTTATACAGGTTTTTATTTGATTTTTTATTTTTGTCCATTTTTTACTCCTGTTCTTCCAGCATTTTTTCTAATAGCTGCTTTTCGTAAATTGAATGATAAAGACCTTTGCTTTTTAACAGTTCAGTATGTGTCCCCTTTTCTGCGATTTTTCCGTCGTCTAAAACAATTATTAAATCAGCATTTTGAATTGTTGAAATTCTGTGAGCTATAATAATGTTGGTTTTGCCCATTCTGTCCCGGTGCAAATGCTCCAGTATTTTCTCCTCAGTATCTGTATCCACAGCTGAAACAGAGTCATCAAGAATTAGAATTTCAGGGTTTTTTATCAGTGCCCTGGCAATTGAAATACGCTGTTTCTGACCACCTGACAGAGCTGTTCCTCTTTCGCCTACCACAGTGCTGTAGCCTTCTTTAAAATCTGCAATATTATCATGAACAACCGCTGCTTTTGCCGCCCCGATAATTTTATCCATATCTCCGCTTCTTAAGCCGAAATCAATATTATTTGCTACAGTATCTGAAAACAGGAAATTGTCCTGTGGGACATATCCGATATTTTTTCTTAGGACTTCAAGGGGAATGTCCAATATGTCTGTATTGTTGATGTATATTGTATTTTCATCCGGTTCAAATATTCGTAAAATAAGATTTACCAGGGTTGTTTTTCCGCTTCCTGTTCGTCCTATTATGCCAAGGGTTTGTCCCTTTTTTATACTGAAGCTTACATTTTCCAATACATATTTTTCTGTTTTGGGATATTTATAGCTCATGTTAACAACTTGAACGTCACCTGTTATACTGTTTATGGAGAGAGTTCTTTTGGAATCTGATATCTCAATTGGTTCATTAAGTATATCTTCTATTCGTTGTAATGAAGCAGCACCCATTGTAAATATATTAATTGCCATACCTATTGCCATCATTGGCCAAACAAGCATACCTAAGTATGAAATAAATGCTGTGAAATCACCTAATGTTATTCTTCCGTTTATGGTTATGATGCCGCCATATCCGATTGCTATGGCAAGAGCAATACCTGAAACCAACTGCATGAATGGATTCATCAGGGTTTGAAGCTTCATTAGCTTCATGTTTTTGTCATATGCGTTTTTATTTGTTTTTTCAAAAGAAGCTATCGTTTTGGATTCCTGGACAAAAGATTTTATAACCTTTATTCCTGACAATCTTTCCTGTACAAAATCGGACAGTTCTGCAAATGCCTCCTGTCTGCCGGAAAATCGGCTGAACATTTCTTTACCCATGATTTTTGTTGTCAGAGCTATCAGCACTAAAGGAATAACTGCAGCTACTGTAAGAATTGGGTCAATTTTAGTTACCATATTAAATAATGTCAGTGTTCCGAGGGCTATTACATCAAACAATGTTAATATTCCCTGAGATAATGTCATACGCACTGCATCCAGATCATTTGTCATGTAAGCCATTATTTCTCCAGGTGTGTGTTTGTGATAAAATGTTGCAGACATTTTTTCAAGATGACTGAACATATCATTTCTTATGTCCTTCTCAATGTTTCTTGATGTGCCAAATATAAAATATCTCCATAGAATTCTTCCAACATACATAACACCTGCTATAATAAATAAAGTAACAATGGATGATTTTATTGATAACATTGAAATATTAGCTGCCCCGATACCATCAATAACATTACCGACAATGATAGGAACTCTTGTTTGAGCAACATCTACTATTATTAATGCAATAACTCCTAATATGTAATTCAGCAAGTATTTTTTAAAAAATTTCTTCATGTAAAAGCTGTTTGTAAATCCTGCTCTTTTAATATCCAAGGATGATTGGTTCATTATGTCCTCCTCTTAAGTTTCATCTACTCTCTATTATACTATTTTTTACTAAATATCCAAGTGTTTTATTTATTATTGAAATAAAAAATTTAATTTAAAAAATTTAAAAAATATTTGACAAGCCTTTAAATATATGGTAACATTTTTTTGTTAACAATTAGCAAGGAAGCTTAGCTCAGTCGGGAGAGCATCTGCCTTACAAGCAGGGGGTCATAGGTTCGAGCCCTAT
>DHUT01000020.1:4892-28980 GCA_002409285.1 Firmicutes bacterium UBA5227
GGGAGAGCATCTGCCTTACAAGCAGGGGGTCATAGGTTCGAGCCCTATAGTTTCCACCAAAACAATGGTGCTTGTGCACCGTAAGAAAGTGAGCTTAACAATACGGATAATTTTTAATAGAGCGTATGTTATTGCTTACTTTTAAATTTTTTGGCAAGGGAAATATATAATAATTCAGCTGTTTTATGCTGAAACTTTTATAAGAAGAGAGAAATCAATGAGAAAGCTCTCTTTAATTTTGTATTTTTTCATTGTACTTTTATTGTAAAATTGTTATACTATACTAATTAAGAGAGGTGATTAATTGAACCCCAAAAAAAATGACAATAATTTGGTCTTAAACACTATGGCAGAGGGCAGCCCTCCTAAAATAATACTTAGGTTTGCACTTCCGATGCTCGTAGGCAATATCTTACAGCAATTATATAATATGGTTGACAGTATAGTGGTAGGGAATTACGTGGGTAAACTTGCTCTGGCAGCCGTAGGGACAGGGTTTCCTATAATATTTATGTTATCAGCAATGTTTATAGGTCTTGGATTAGGAGCTACGGTTCTTATTTCGCAGTACATAGGAGCAGGAGATATGTCCAATGTTCAAAGAACCGCGCAGACTATTTATACTGCAATGATATTAGGATCAATACCGATTTCAGTAATAGGAATATTATTATCTAAACCCATATTATTATTAATTAACACCCCACCGGATGCTTTACCCATGGCAAATACATACATGAGAATTATATTTTTAGGTATGGTTGGCTCCTTTGGATATAACGTTAATGCAGGAATATTGCAGGGATTTGGTGATAGCAAGTCATCTCTTTTATTTCTGGCCATTGCCACGGTAATTAATATTGTTCTGGATTTAACATTTGTACTTGTCTTCCATTGGGATGTTGCGGGTGTTGCTATAGCAACAATAATTGCACAGGCATTCTCCTGGATATTTGGCATTTTCTATATGAAGAAAAAATATGAAGTGTTGAATTTTCCTATATTCAAATTTAAGTTTGACAAAGAGATATTTAATAAAATAGTAAAAATAGGCTTGCCGACCGGCATTCAACAAACACTGTTTTCAATAGGTATCATGAGTATGCAGTCACTTGTAAACAGCTACGGTTCTGATTTTATAGCCGGTTTTAATGCGGCTAATAAAATCGATACATTTGCTTTCATGCCGGTACAGAGTTTCAGCAATGCAATCACAACATTTACCGGTCAGAATATAGGCGCAAAGCGAATGGACAGAGTTCATCAGGGGATGAAAGCTGGTATGATTATGTCAATTATAGTATGTATTATATGCCTGCTTATTATTCCTTTTGGACCTTACCTGCTGGGTTTGTTTAATTCGGATCCTGCGGTAATTGAATCTGGGATGATATACTTAAATAACGTAATGCCATTTTATCCGCTTTTAGCCATTCTGTTTATGCTAAACGGAGTTATAAGAGGTGCCGGCGAAACAATAATCCCCATGGTGGGTACGATTATATCTTTGTGGCTTGGAAGAATTCCTGCAGCTTATTTTATAGCACACAAGTTTGGAAATGAATATATATTTATCAGCTATGCTATAGGATGGTCGATTGCTATGATAATTTCAGGGATTTATTATATGTCCGGAAAATGGAAAACAAAATCTGACAAGATCTTGGATACTCCGATTATAATTGAATAGAAAATATAAAAACACCGATGTAAATTTCTACCGGTGTTTTTTATATTTTTCTGTCTCTGCAGATTAATTTAAGTTATCTATTGCAGCTTTTATTTTTGCAGGAGCAAGCCTGCATTTTTCCTCAGATACTGCACAAACAGCAAACCTTAGTCCCTTTTTCAAAGAGACAACAAATAAATTTTCTTTAATTAATTCATCGGATGCTTTTTTTGCATTGTTACAGGGAATGCTTACAAAAAACCCGTCTCTGTATGGCAATATTTCCAGACCGCATTCCTTTGCGCCTTCAACAAATGCATTGGCACGTCTTCTTAACATCTTTTTATATTTAGTTACCTCTTCTTCGTATGCCTTTTTCTTGGCAGGATCCTTTGCAATGTGAGTCATTACTGACATTGCACCTCTTGTTCCGTTGGACCAGTTGGATCTGTTGGAGTGCATGCAGGTATAATAGAATTCGTTTACTATTTCTTCTTTAGATGAAATTCCGATTGCGGCACCTGATCTCAAACCATACATTGTATAACCCTTTGACATGCTGTAAGCTACTATGACAAATATATTTTCAGGTAAATCTGAGAACTTAGTAAAGAATTTTCTTCGTTCCGAACCAACGCCTGCATAATCTATGTAAGCTACGTCTACCAGAAATATTATTCTGTTCTCAGGGTCTTTGGCTTTTTCTTTTGCTATGTTAAGAACTTCATCCCATTCTTCATCTGACAGGCTGTAACCTGTGGGATTATTTGCCGGAGTATTTAAAACAGTAACAAGTCTTTTTTGTTTATCAAGCAAATCTTCAAATTTTTCCTTAAAAGATGCTATATTAAATTCTCCATTTTCGTTAAAGAGTTCAAAATTTGTAACTTTTCTTCCAAATTCATCGGATATAGTTACATATGGTGCCCAAAACCAGTCGCATACTAATATTGAATCTCCGGGATTTGTATAATTCCAGACTGCGTGTCTGACAGCACCTGTTCCACCGGGTGTTGCAACTGCCTTTGTGTATGCCTTGGGTCTGTATTCCTTAAAACATGCGTCCTGAACAGTTTCCAGAAAATCAGCCTGTCCGGCAACCTGAGCATAAGCAGCAATTTCTGCGTTTGGCAGAGATTTTAATTCGCTGTACACTGTATCTAAACAAATGAGATTACCTTCATCATCAACCAGCGCACCCAGAGTAGAATCAATTACATTTTCTTTTCCATACTTATCAACAGCTTCTTTTGCCTTTGCGGCAAGACCGAATATCGCATCATTTTCTTCGGGCCATTTTGCATGAGAAGCAACCATATTAAGAGCCATATTACCACCTCGTTTTTTATTTAATTCTAACAAAATACGAAAAATAAGTCAATATGAATAATGTATTAAAAAAAACATATTGAATAAACTAATTACACTTAAAATAATAATGAAATTATTAGTAAAAGAAATTTTAAAAAAGTTATTGACAAGATTAGACAATAAGGTTATTATATAAAAGTTATTAATTCAGATCCATTAGCTCAGTCGGCAGAGCACTTGACTTTTAATCAAGGTGTCCGGCGTTCGAATCGCCGATGGATCACCACTATAAACAACATTTGACGAATCTTAGCGACGTTGAATGTTGCTTTTTTATATTATTTCGTGTTTCATTCAGGATGTTTTTTAGTGTCTTTCAAATAAAATAAAAAAATATTTTTTTATTTTATTTTATTTTTTACATTTTTCTACAAAATTTTACTTTTAATAATTGTATATTATCTTTTGATATTATTTAGAGAAGGTAAAGGGGAACAAATGATTAAAAGCGAAGAGATGCAAATAGTTGTAAACAAAAATTTAGCAAATCTAAAAATTAGTGAAGATTTGCAGGAAATGCAGGAGGCTCAAGATGTTGCAAGAAGGCAAAATGAAAAAATGGCTGCCCTTGGACAGCTGGCAGGAGGCATTGCTCACGACTTTAACAATCAATTAATGAGTATCATAGGCAATGCTACCATGATACAGAGAACAGATGACTTGGCTAAAATAAAGGATTATGCAGAAAGAATTATCCATATTTCACAAAGTACTGCAAATTTAACAAAAAAAATACTGATGTTTTCTAAGAGGGAAAGCAGTACAAATAAGCCGATTAATTTAAAAGAGGTAATGGATAACACCTATACTATGGTTGAATCCATATTAGACAAGAAAATTGAACTGTGTTACAAGTATGGTGCTTCTAATAAAACCATACTGGGAGATGAAACTCAAATTGAAAATTTAATATTAAATATGATATTAAATTCAAGAGATGCTGTAGAAAATTCTCTTGGAAGGATTGAAGTCGGAACGGTGGATACAGTAGTTTTTTCAGAAATGGTGCTAAGTCACGGAGAAACATTAAAGCAGGGACAATACATTACAATTTACGTTGAGGACAACGGAACAGGAATATGTGAAGATGATTTGATGAGAATATTTGAGCCTTATTATACTACAAAAACAAAATCAAAAGGAACCGGTCTGGGACTTTCCGTTGTTTTTGGGACAGTAAAATCTCACTCTGGATTTATTAATGTAAAAAGTGGAGAAGGATATGGTACACGTTTTGAGATTTTTCTTCCCGTTTATAGCAAAAAACATTTAGGAGAGACCAACAGTAAATTTGAAATTAACAGCAATTTGATCATGCTGGTTGATGATGACGAAAATGTGCTTGATGTGGAGTCAGAGCTTCTTGAAGATTTAGGTTATGATGTGATTAAATTCAGCAAACCATTTGAGGCATTGGAATATTACAATAAACATAAAAACAGCATTGCTTTTTCAATAATAGATTTATCCATGCCTGTAATGACCGGTAAGCAGCTTTATGATGAAATGCAAAAGCTGGACAATAATGCAAAAGCACTTTTTATTACCGGATATGCAAGGCAGGCAGATTATGAGGAGCTTATTAAAAATGGTAAGGTTATAATAAATAAGCCCTTCACGTATGAAGATTTATCTGCACAAATAGCTAAGATTTACATGTGAATCCAAAATCTATAATAAAACCTGGGGGCTTTATTATAGATTTATTTTTGTTAAGATATCTTAACAAAAATTATGGCACTTTGTTTTGACAATTAATGAATATTTGATAGAATGTAAAAGGGAAAATGAAAGAAAGTAACATCTTAACAGGAGGCAAGGATGAATATAAATGATTGTATGTACAATGAACCCAAGCCATTTGGTGAATTGTCAATAATAGCTATGAAGGGCTGCGAAGAAATTGCATCCAGGATAGATTATTATTTAAAGGAATGGAGACAGGATAAAAATGGTTCAATGCCGGATGGTTCAGCTCAGGTAAGTACTTATTTGCTTGATGCAATTTGTCCCAGGTTCGGATCAGGTGAAGCAAAGGGAGTGCTTAATGAGACTGTCAGAGGGCATGACGTATTTATAATATCTGATGTATTCAATTATGGGGCAACATTTAAGATGTATGGTATGGAAGTGCCAATGAGTCCCGATGACCATTATCAGGATTTAAAAAGAATAATTGCTGCCATGAACGGCAAGGAAAAACGAATTACTGTCATAATGCCGATGCTTTATGAAGGGAGACAGCATAAGAGGGCAACAAGGGAATCTCTTGACTGTGCATTAGCTTTGCAAGAGCTTACATCAATGGGTGTTGAAAATATAATATCTTTTGATATTCATGATCCAAGAGTCCAAAATGCCATACCGCTGCATGGATTTGAAGATTTTCATCCACATTATCAGATGATCAAATCCTTTGTCAGGACTGTTCCTGATGCTGTAATAGACAGAAATCATATGATGATTATTTCTCCTGATGAAGGGGGAATGTCAAGATGTATATATTATTCATCTGTTTTGGAATTAGATTTAGGAATGTTTTATAAAAGAAGAGATTATTCAGTAATAGTTAATGGCAAGAATCCCGTTGTAAACCATGAGTTTTTAGGTAAAAAAGTAGAAGGCAAGGATGTCATAGTAGTTGATGATATGATAGCTTCAGGGGATTCGATGATTGACGTTGCTCACAAATTAAAGGAAAGAAAAGCAAGGAATGTATATATTTTTTCTGCATTTGGATTATTTACGGAAGGTCTTTCTAAATTTGACAAGGCATATGAAGATGGAATAATATCAAGAATTTTCACTACAAACATGATTTACAGAAAACCCGAGCTTTTAAAAAGACCGTGGTACACTGAAGTTGATATGTCTAAATACATTGCAAATATTATTGATACATTAAATTATGACAAGTCATTAAGTGAATTGTTGGATCCGGTTCAAAAAATTAAAGCAGTTCTTAAGAAGTAGACAGTCATTCTGAGATTGCAAATCTCAGAATGACTTTTTATAAAAAACAAAAAAATTGAAATCTTGTTAATTGTATGTTATAATTTTTATCATTATAACGTACATGATAAATTTTGCATAAAATTCAGGCTAATCAGCAAAAATATCAGGGATACATTCAGGAGGATAAAAATGAGTTTCAGAATGGATATTGGAATTGATCTTGGTACTGCCAGTGTCTTAGTATATATTAAAGATAAAGGAATAGTAATAAATGAGCCTTCTGTGGTTGCGATTGATATGAATACCAATAAGATACTTGAGGTTGGAGAAGAAGCAAGAAAGATGCTTGGGCGTACACCTGGTAATATTGTTGCTATAAGGCCTCTGAGAGATGGTGTTATATCAGATTTTGACATAACAGAAAAAATGCTGAAATATTTTATAAAAAAAGCAGTAGGGAATTCAATTGTTAAGCCAAGAGTTATAATATGTGTTCCAAGCGGAGTAACCGAGGTAGAAAAAAGAGCGGTACTTGAAGCAAGTATGAATGCAGGATCTAAAAAGACATACCTTATTGAAGAACCAGTTGCAGCAGCCATAGGAGCCGGACTTGACATAACTAAGCCATCGGGACATATGATTATAGATATGGGCGGAGGTACGACCGACATAGCTGTCATATCACTGGGCGGAATTGTGGTAAGCAGATCAATTAAGATTGCCGGAGACAAGTGTGATGATGCCATCGTCAGATATGTAAGAAAGAAATATAATGTAATGATTGGGTTAAGAAGCGCAGAAGAACTCAAGATAAATATAGGTGCGGCATTTCCTGAAGAGGAAGAAAGGTTCATGGAGGTCAGAGGCAGGAATCTTGTAACCGGACTCCCTGTCAATTTGAACATATCTTCATATGATATGCTTGAAGCATTGGAAGAAACAATTACATCTATAGCTGATGCAGTCCATTCAGTTCTTGAAAAAACACCGCCGGAGCTGGCAGCAGATATCAGCGAAAAAGGAATTGTCATGACCGGCGGGGGATGCCTGATTCATGGTCTGGATAAATTAATAGCTAAAAGAACAGGCTTGGATGTAACCATAGCCGAAGATGCGGTTTCATGTGTTGCAAAGGGTACCGGTCAATCACTCGAACACATGGATGTATTAAAGGATTCCCTTATTACAGACAATATCAAAGGCAGCTACGGTATATCTAATTAATGCCTATACAGGATTCTGGCAACATGTTGTCAGAATCTTCATACATGAATTTCCAGGATTAAACATTAATATAGAGGTAAGTTATGAAAATTAAAAAAGCAGTTATACCGGCAGCCGGATTAGGAACAAGATTTTTGCCTGCAACAAAAGCAATTCCAAAAGAAATGCTGCCAATAGTAGATAAGCCGACAATTCAGTACATAGTTGAGGAAATAATTGATTCCGGTATAGAAGATATTTTAATTATAACAGGAAGAAATAAGGGTTCTATAGAAGAGCACTTTGACAGAGCTGTAGAGCTTGAAGAAAATCTCAAAAATACAAAAAAAGAAGAATTATTTGAAGAAGTGCGTAAAATTTCTCAAATGATTAATATTCATACCGTAAGACAAAAAAATCCGCTGGGTCTTGGTCATGCTGTTTATTGTGCTAAGTCATTTGTAGGTGATGAGCCTTTTGCGGTATTGCTTGGGGACGACGTAATTGACTCGCAAAAACCATGCTTGAAACAAATGATGGAGGTATATGAACAGTATAATTCCACAATTTTAGGAGTTCAGCCGGTAGAATGGGAAAATGTTAACAAATATGGAGTTGTGGCAGGAGATAAAATAAGCGATACAATTTATTCGGTTAAAGACCTGATTGAAAAGCCCTCTCGAGATAAGGCTCCTACAAATATAGCAATACTTGGCAGATATATTATAACTCCGAAAATATTTGAGATACTTGCCGGTACAAAAAAAGGTGTCGGTGGGGAAATACAACTTACTGACGGGTTGAAAACTTTATGTGGTATGGAGGATGTTTATGCATATACATTTGAAGGCAGGCGGTATGATGTAGGAAGCAAATTAGGATTTCTCGAAGCTACAGTTGATTTTGCACTAAAAAGGAATGATTTAAAGGATGAATTTAAGGCTTACTTAAATAAAATAAATTTATAAGGGGTGGGTTAATGTACAGAGAAAAATATGACATGTGGCTTGAAAGTCCATATGTGGATGATGAATTAAAAATAGAACTGAAGAAAATTCAGAACGATAATTCGGAAATTGAAGACAGATTTTCCAAGGAATTAGAATTCGGTACCGGTGGAATGAGGGGGAAAATAGGAGCCGGATCTAACCGTATGAACCTTGTGACGGTTGCAAAGGCTACACAAGGGATTGCAGATTATTTGAATGAAAGTTACAGCGGTGAATTAAGCGTCGCCATTGCCTATGATTCAAGAAACATGTCTAAGGAATTTGCTTCGAAAGCAGCCTGTGTTTTTGCTGCAAACAATATATTTGTTTATTTATTTGAGAGCCTAAGGCCTACGCCGGAGCTTTCATTTGCAGTGAGACATTTTAAATGCAAAGCCGGAGTTGTTATAACTGCCAGCCACAATCCCCCTGAATATAACGGGTACAAGGTGTACGACCAGTTTGGGGGACAAGTTGTTCAATCTGCTGACACAATTATAGAAAAGATAAACAAGGTAATGTTAAGGGATATAAAATCCTGTCAAATTGATCAAATTGATCAATTTGAAAAAAATGACAGAATAAAATTAATAGGTAATGATATTGATACAGTTTACATAAATGAAATAAAAAAATTAAGTCTTAACAATAATGTTGACAAGAACATAAACATAATTTATACTCCCCTCCATGGAACAGGTAACAAGCTTGTCAGAAAAGTTCTTGAAGAGTCAGGTTATAAAAATGTCTTTGTGGTAAAGGAACAGGAATTTCCTGATCCCCAGTTTTCAACAGTAAAATCCCCCAATCCTGAAGAAATCAGTTCTTTTGAAATTGCAATCAAAAGGGCAGAGAAATCAGACGGTGAAATTATAATAGGCACAGACCCTGACTGTGACAGGGTAGGGCTTGTTGTTAAAGACCATGAGGGAAAATATGTTCCTCTAAACGGTAATCAAACAGGAGCGCTGCTGTTGAATTATGTTCTTTCCTCATTGAACGTTCAGGGTAGAATTCCTGAAAATGGAGCAGCTGTAAAGACAATTGTAACAAGCGAGATAGGAAGAGATATAGCAGCTAAATACAAGGTGAAAACTTTTGATACATTAACAGGATTTAAGTATATAGCTGAGTTAATGCAGAAATTTGAAGAAAAAGGAGATTACAGCTTCTTATTCGGATATGAGGAAAGCTATGGTTATCTGACAGGCACATTTGTTAGAGATAAGGATGCGGTAATCGCATCAATGCTCATTTGTGAAATGGCTGCATATTATAAAAGAAATGGGAAAACACTATTAGATGTTCTGAATGATATATATGCTGAACACGGATATTATATTGATGAAACAGTTTCACTAAGCTTTTCAGGAGCTGATGCACAGGATAAAATGAAATTTATTATGGAAAGCTTCAGAGAAAACAAGATTAATATTCTGGCAGAGAAAAAGATATCAGCTGTTTTGGATTATAAAATGGGAACAGCATTAAGTTTAATTAATGGAAAGACTGAGAAAATAAATTATCCTAAATCAGACGTGCTTAAATTTTCCATGGAGGACGGTTCGTGGTTTGTGCTTAGACCGTCAGGAACCGAACCTAAATTAAAAGTGTATTTTTCAATTAAAGGGAAAAACAAGCCAGAAGCTGTTCAGGTGTTAGAAACGGCTAAAACAGAAGTTCTAAATTTAATTGACCGGTTACATATTAACAATTAACGGTCAAAAATATTGAATGGGAGGCAGTAAGTATGAAAATATTTAAGACCAGAACCCGTAAGATTACAGCGTTGATATTAATTTTTATATTTATGTTTAATACATTGGCATATGCCAGTTATAATCCACCTCGTAAAGAGCTGGAGAAAATGATTGATGAGGTAGCTCTTAAAAGGGCAATCCCTTCTGTAATACTGAAAGCTATAGCAAGGACGGAGTCTGTTTATGAACATTTTAATTCCAACGGCAGCCCGAAGATAAATGGGACCAGTGTTGGATTAATGCAGGTAAGCAACAGGAGTGGCGGATATAATCAGGAAAAACTGAAGTATGATGTTATATACAACATTGAAGCCGGAGCCGATATGCTTTTAAACAAATGGAGCATGAGCTCATATCAAAATGTATCATGTGTGGGAAATATGGATCCTGATGTATTAGAAAACTGGTATTTTGCTCTTTGGGCGTATAATGGATGGTCTCAGAGCAACAATCCAAACATGTTGTCTTATTCAAGGAGAAATACCTATCAGCAGATAATATATAATATTGCCGAAAAAGAATATGGACAAAAAATAAACAATATAGATTTCTCATATCTTCCGAAATCCGGAAATCCAAGCAGATCCTTGGTAGTTCCAACACCTGCCTACACAAGCAGCGCAAATATTGTACTGTATGAAGTGGGCGACTATGTGAAAACTGATGGAGTAAGAAGCAATTACCAGCTCAGAGATGTACCTGCCGGTAAATATATTCATGAGCTTGGAGCAGGTCAGCTCGGCAGGATAACCGAGGGACCTGTGCTTAAAAACGGCTACTACTGGTACAAGGTAACAGTGGATGAAAAAAGAGAGGGATGGATTGAAAGAAACTGGTTGCTGAGAACCGGTGATACAGAACACGGAATTTATGTTTTCGATGATATATCATTTCATTGGGCAAGAAAGGTCATAATGGAACTTTTCAACAAAGGTGTAGTTAATGAGGCTGACTCTTTTAAGCCTGATAATACAGCTACAAAAGAAGAGTTTTTGATTTTCATGAGTAAGGCATTGGATAGCAATAAAAAATATTTACCTCATAGCGAAGACGCAAAAAGTGCGTTAATCTTTGAAGATGCTGCTGAAATTCACCCATGGGCTGTTGAGCATATTCAACATATGAATGAGCTTGGTTTATTGCAACGTTATGGAAGCAGGCTCAATCCATCAGGGAAGTTAACCAGAAAAGAAACAGCTATGATAATACAAGACGTATTAGGCGAAAACAGTGAATTCCAAAATTTGGATATAAACACTATCTTTTCTGATTTATCGCAATTGACAGCAGAAGAAGTAAAAGCTGTGAAGTCAGCATATACAAATGGTACTATGTCGGGAAAGGCAGGGAAATTTTGCCCTGATGATTATCTTACAAGGGCGGAAGCAGCAGCCGTTATGACAAAAATCATTGATAGATTGGAAAACCTGAATAATTAACTAAAGGTCTGCAAGCGCAGGCCTTTAGTTTTCCATATTCTATTTATTTTATTGGGCTGATGGTACAATATTATCATTTCTGATTGTTCTTTCGGGTACGTTGTGAAATCTTATATCATATATTCTCTCAAACTCCTTATTATCCTTGTTGTATGAAACAGGAGATCCGTTTCTGTTTAACAGCTTAACAATTTTGTATACATCAATCCAGATTTCAGCCAGGGTTTCCTTTTGAGATTCATCAAATATTAACTGCATTCCAAAATGAAGGTGAGGAGTATTAATATTATTTACATTTTCCTTTGAACTGTAGCCGGTCATACCCAGGTAGCCTATAACATCCCCTGCATAAACAATATCCCCCTCCTTCAGCGACTTTACATAGGGGTGATCCTTTCGAAGGTGGGCATAATAGTAATATCTTTTATTGTCCAGGCTTCTGATTCCTATTCTCCAACCTCCGTACTGATTCCAGCCAAGAGCTTCAACCCTTCCAGTTTCAACTGCTATGACAGGTGTTCCTATTGAGCCTAACAGGTCATTTCCCAAATGAACTCTTCTGAATCCATAGCTTCTTGAATTCCCGAAATCATCATAATGACTATAGCCGTATCCGGCAGCTAAGGGAGAAAATACCTTCAGACCATATTTTTCAACCCATTCCTTTTTTTCAGGATTATTTTCATCCTTAACCTGAACTTCGTAGGGACCGACAAAATTCCCCAGAACTGCAGAGTAAGCGTCGTAGTAATAATTGTAATGCTTTAAATCTTTTGTGAGGGTTTCAATGCTTTCACCATTTTTTAGCTGACTGATAAGATTATCCATATCCTTGGGCTTATATCTGGAAAAATCTCCTCCGTAACGAGTTCCCAAATAAGCCAGGATTTCAACCCAGTTTAATTTAACCTCTTCATCTATGCTGTTTACGTCTGCCTTCAGAGCTTTATCCATTGCATCATAAGATACTCTGAAATCCACCCATTTAATAAAGGTCTTTTTTTCATCAGCAGATACCACATGAGCAGTATTAAAAAAAACAGATATTATAATCCCTAAAATTAATGCAATTGAGGTAAATATAATTAATGGCTTAAATTTTATTTTGACTATCATATACACCCTTCTGAAACAAACATATTATACACCTGTATATTAAATTTATATGACTTATCAGTTTCTTATATGATTTTTTAATAAAAATACCCGACAGCATTATAAAACCGGAACGCATCCATAAACTATAAGGATAATTATAAATTATTTGTAAACTGTGTTATTATGTGATAATATAAATTGAATTTGATAAGGTACATAAGGGAGGACTCAGAAGTTGGAATTTTGTTCATTATTCAGCGGAAGTAGCGGTAACTGCCAATATATAAAAACTGAAAACACTACAATTCTTGTTGACGCAGGTTTAAGCGGAAAGAAAATACAGCAGGAAATTGTAAATATAGGGGAAGACCCTAAAAAAATTGATGCTATATTCATAACCCATGAGCATATAGACCATATTCAGGGAGCCGGGATAATGTCAAGAAGACTCAATGTACCAGTATATGCAAATAAAAAAACATGGGATGCAATGTATCCTTACATAGGTAATATAAACCCCGAAAATATAAAGATACTTGAAGAGTGTGCCGAAATCGGGGATTTGTCTGTAATGCCTTTTGATATATCTCATGATTCCGCTCACCCGGTGGGATACAATATATTTTATAAAAATAAAAAAATCAGTATTGTTACAGACACAGGCTGCATAAATGAGTTGATAATAAACAAAATAATGAATTCTGACCTTCTGCTTATAGAATCAAATCATGATGAAGATATGGTGCTGATAGGTCCATATCCATGGCCATTAAAAAGGAGAGTTTTAGGCGAATTTGGACATATGTCCAATGATACGGCAGGCGATTTGATTTCAAAGGTTGTAAAAAGAGGAACAGAAATTGTTCTGTTAGGACATCTTAGCAAGGAAAATAATTTTCCTCAATTAGCTTATAAAACTGTAGAAAATATATTAAAAGAAAATTCAATTGATGTTAATCCGGGTATTTGTCTGGAAATGACATATAGAGACAAGTCAAGCAAGATTTATGAAATATAGGAGTTTGAAATGGAAGTATTGTATGCGTGCTGTGAACATGTTGAAGTTGCAATAGACGATTATGTGAATGAAAAAGAGGAAGCACCGCAAATTACAAAGGTGCAGAACCAAAAATGCTGCTACTGCAAAGAAGATGCGGAATATGAAATAAAATAGCATATACTGCGTTGAAGTGTCAGGCAAGTTAGGGATTCATCGACCCCTCAGCGACTTAGTAGCAGAAGAAAAGTGGAGAAAAGTTTTTTATAAAAAGTGCTTGTATAAAAATATTCGTGGTGCTATAATATATTAGCTATCCTTGCTCTTGGGAAAACAAGAGCCGAAGTCCAAAGGGAGGTGAAAACCATGAGAAAATATGAAGCAGCTTTAATCTTACTTTCCAATTTAGAAGAAGATGTCAGGAATGCAGAAATTGAAAAGATTAAAAGCATAATAACCGACAGACAGGGAACAGTTGAAAAAGTTAATGAATGGGGTCAAAGAAGACTTGCCTATGAAATTGACAAAAAAAGAGAAGGCTATTATGTATTTATTAACTTTACTGCAGGCTCAGACGCTGTTGATGAAATAGACAGAATTTGCAAGATCAGTGACAACGTGATTAGACATATGATTACTGTAGAAGAAGAATAATAAAAAAGAGGTAAAGGTTATGAATAATGTTGTATTAATAGGAAGATTAGCCAGAGATCCAGAATTGAGGTTTATACCTTCAACAGGTATGGCTGTTGCAAAGTTCTCTTTAGCGGTAGATAGAGAAATGTCACGAGATAAAAAACAGGAGGCTGCATCTCAAGGGAAACCAACAGCAGATTTTATTGGTATTACTGTTTTTGGAAAGCAAGCCGAAAACTGTGCAAACTACCTTGCAAAAGGAAGTCAGTGTGCCGTGCATGGAAGAATTTCAACCGGGAGTTATACTACACAGACAGGCGAAAAAAAATATACAACAGACGTTATAGCGGACAGGGTAGAATTTATTGGTGGAAAAGGCCAGTCGACGTCACAACAGGAAAGACCGGTTCAGCCAGATAGCAGCTATTTCGGAGATTTTTCAGACGAAGATAATGATATTTTCCAACCCGTAGATGATGAAGATATACCATTTTAATTGACAGGAAGGAGGAAATATCAATGAGTTCAAGACAAAACGATAGAAATGATAGAAATGACAGAAACGATAAAGGCGATAAGAATTATAGCCAAAAAAGAAGACCGCGTAAAAAGGTATGCCAATTTTGTCAGGAAAAAACAACACACATAGACTATAAAGATATTGCAAGGTTAAAGAAATATACAACCGAAAGAGGCAAAATATTACCGAGAAGAATCACAGGTGCCTGTGCTAAACATCAGAGAATGGTAACAAGAGCTATTAAAAGAGCAAGGTCAATAGCATTACTACCATACGTGGCAGAATAATAACTTTAAATAATAAAAAAGATTTGTGAAGACCACAAATCTTTTTTTATAGCCCTAATCCTATTTGCAGCCTTCGCAGCAGCTTCCGCAGTCCGTTCCGCAGCTCCCACAGCCTACCTCTGCCGGTTGAACCACGGGTTTAAGTCCGACTCCATTTCCGTTGTTTTCTTCACTTGATACAATTATAAATCCGCCATATTGATTATTTAAAGATTTCTCAACAATGAATGAAACATCATTTATTTTCTCTACATCGTCTTTGGCAGTTGCTTCATCTACATACACCCCAAAAATGGGTCCTGAACATCCTACTCTGTCTAAACCAATTCTTACATTATAAGTTTCAACATCTGCTTCATCTAAAAGTTCTTTAAATTCTTTGTAAGCTTGATCATTTATGAAAATCATTTTAATATCCTTTCAATTGTTATTATTCTTATCATAACATATAAAAAAACCATTGTATATAAAAAATATGCTATTGTTTTAAGCAATAGCGAACCATCATTTATTTCATGCTGACAATTTTTATATCTGTAAAATAATGTTTTAGAATTTCCTTATAATCAAAGCCCTTGTCAGCCATGCCGTCAGCGCCCCACTGGCTCATGCCTACTCCGTGACCATAACCGTTTGTAACAATTTCAATCTCGTTCCCTGATTGAATAAAGTTAAAATCAGTTGAATTCAAATTAAAAAGAGACCTCATCTCTCTGCCTGTAATCTCAGTATTGTCAACGTATATGGTTTTGATTTTACCACCTTCACTCACTTCTCCCAATTGTATTTTTTCATCAAGATTATCAGGTGAAATATCTAAGTTTTCGTATACAGACTTTATTTTGCGGATAAACTCATCAACAGTCATATTAACAGAATCATGAAGTTTAGGAGCTTCACTCTCATAAGGGCTTTCCACACTTCTAAGATAAGGAACAGCTGTGGAGAATACATCCTCTGAATTTTCCGTCCTTCCTCCGCTGGTTGAATGGAAAAGCGGTTCAATTATTTTCCCTTCATATGTCAGTATCTGACCACTGGTTGAATTTACAGCCTCTTCAATTTTTGCCCAGTATTCTTCATACCATCCATCTTCATGAGATGCAATTAAGTCATCCTTTGAAGCCCATACCTGACAGTGTATTCCGCTGCATACAGGTGCACCCATGTGATCAGGATGACCTTCAGGGTATTTTTTTAACCTGTAAAGCAAGTATGTTCTTGCAGTAACACTTTGAGCCTTTAATGCTTCAATATTAAAATCGGCAGGCATTTCAGATGCAACAACACCTTTCAGGTACTCTTCCGGTTCAATAACTATAACTTCGTTTGTTTTCGAGTTGAAGACTTTGATTAATTCCGGTTCTGTAATGTTTGTCTTTTCAATTTTATCGGGTTTTTCATATTCTGTTGCTTTTTCAATAATTCTGTCTTTTTTATCATCGGTAATTTCTGCTGCGCTTGGCATATTAATTTTCTTCTCAAGAAAATTCAGCGAAATATTAGGTATTGTCAAAAGCATAATAAATATGACGAGCGCATAAATTAAACGGTTTAACACAAAAACCAACCCCTTTATCATAAGTTTACTGTATATTTTATGATAATAAAAAAAATATAGAACATTTTTGTATTAAATAAAAAAAATGGGACACACTATCACCAGTTAAAAAAAGAGTATTTCAGGAGGATTGTATGAAAAACAACAAATTTAAAAATGCAAAAACAAGAATGAAAAATTTCTTTAGTAAATTGAAACGTAGGGATACAAGTTTCTTTATAATCGCTCTTTGTGTTGTTCTTTTAGCTACCGCAATAGTTTGGAGATATACTTCAAATCCTGATTCTAACGGAGGGAACAATATAGCAGAAAATGATTTGGAAAATAAAGAAACCGATATTGATTCCCACCAGGATTATGTGGGAGGCGTAGGAGGTGTAATCGAAGACTATGAAAATGCTAATAAAGATAAACAAGAAGGAAAAGAAGATACCATTGATTTAAAGTCAATGAAAACTCCATTGGCAGGTGAAATATACAGAGAATTTGCAATGGACGACCTGATTTATTACGAATCCATTGGAGAGTGGAGAGTACATAAAGGTGTGGATATCAAGCCTAAGGATACATTAATCATTGAATCCGCATTTGCTGGAACGGTGGAATCTGTAAATAATTCAGAGATAACAGGGACGGAAATAGTTATAGACCATGGAAATAACATTAAAACACTTTACAGCAATTTAGTGTCAGCGAGCGTCAAGGCTGGAGAAAAGGTGCAGCAGGGTCAGGAAATCGGAAATGTAGGAAAAACAGTAAGCATAGAAGCATCCGACGGCGCACATCTTCACTTTGAACTGCTTGTTGATGGTAAAAATGTTGACCCAATGGACTATATTAATTAATGTAAAGGTTCTAATAGGACAAAGAAATGCATAAAAATGTAAATAAGACGGTATAATGCCAAAGGGGGTTAAATATGAAAGATTACATAGAACGGAGAGCCATGGAAATAGCGGAATATATTATAAGTACTGAATCCACTGTAAGGCAGACGGCAAAAAAATTCGGCGTCAGCAAAAGCACAGTCCATAAGGATGTTACAGAACGTCTTCCCAAACTGAACCCTCCAGCTGCAAGCGAAGTTAAAAAAGTTTTGCTTAAAAACAAATCTGAAAGACACATCAGGGGAGGTAAAGCTACTCGCTTAAAATATAAAGAAGCACATGAGCACGAAAAAGTAAGCAATATGTAATTAACCAATCGACGAGAGACACTGACTGGAATAAGTTGGTGTCTTTTTATTTCTGGTGACGGTGAAATTGTCAGTGTTGCTCTGTCAGAGCGCCTTACTGGAGCTGGTATGGCTTTGATTCCCGTGTGGAATGGTGTGCTTGCTTTGTATTGTGGTGTGCTAATGAGTGCGGCGATGCTCTTGATGCTCAAGAGCATCTACATATTTTTCAAGTAGAAAGAATGAAACTTGACATTTAATAAATGTGTGAAAATTACACACGCCTCCGATTTATTATTGTAAAGTGAGCAAATTTATGCTATGATATATTGGTTAGATTTAGCTAACTAAAAACTTGCAATGGCTTATACGTAAATCAAAAGAACTGATGTGCGCTTGCAGCTGCTTTGTCAAACAGATTGCAGAATGTGTGGGGTATACGGATAACCTTTATTTCAGCAAGTCTTTTAAAAAATATATGGGTATTTCACCGTCGGAATATCAGGAACAGATGAAACACAGTCTGTGATAATTTCAAAACTCAACGGGGTGATTGATATGATTAATCTAAACGAAGCAATGGAGGAGTATGCAAAGCTGCCCTTTGAACCGCTTGCAGCGTCCTTATTTAAAAAACAAAAAGGAAATGTTCAGAAGGGCTACACCACAAAAGGGTCCGCCTTTCTGTTCCCAATAAAGGGGAACGCACAATTTAATTTGAGTGAAAACAGCTTTGTTTTCGAACCAGGGAAAGTAATTCATGGCTGTTCGGGTCAATGGCTGACTGCTCAAAATGACCCTCCGGTGGAATTCTTTTGCCTGTATTACCGCTATGAAGGAAACAATGCCGGATATATGAACTGCCCATATGAATTGGAAACCGGAATCAATCCTCGGCTATTTTCCATGCTGCAGCAACTAACGGCTTTGTGGGAGCAACCAACTCCGCAGGCAAAGCTGCAAGCGAAAATGTTGGTGTACTCTGTTCTGTCCGAAATGTTTTTTAGTGCCAAAAGCATTCGTCAAACAGGTGCGCACAGTGTGGTGGAGGATGCCAAAAGCTACGTGGAACAGCATTATATGGAGCCGCATACCCTGTGTGAATTGGGCGGCAGATACGGGATGTGCGGTAAGTACTTTTCAGATGTTTTTAGGCATCATACCGGTATTGGACCTATAGAATATTTAATAACCTGCCGATTGGAGCAGGCAAAAAAACTTCTGGAGTCCACGGAATGCAGTATTCAGGAAATCGGAAAGTGTGTCGGATATAAAGACGCCCTCTATTTCAGCCGTCAATTTAAAAATACATATGGTCTCTCTCCCAGCGAACACCGGGCACTCGCCGTCAAGATAGGATAACAGGAAATCGTCCATATAAGTTTTAGGAAAAATGCAATTCTCATTCCGATTGCGGTTTGCTATACTTTCCTTTGAGAACAGGTTAGCCTGTTCTAACCACAATCGAAATTGGAGGATAATCAAATGAAAAAGTTATTAGGTCTGATATTGTCGGCCGCGCTATTAATGGGTGTTTTAGCAGGCTGCTCCGGAACACCTGCGGAAAACAGTGGAACAAGCACACCGCCTGTATCGGATGCCGGCACAACGGACGCAAGCGATAAAACGAATGAAGCCGAATGGCCCCGTACTTATACGGATGCCAGAGGAAAAGAAATAACCTTAGAGAAAAAACCGGAGCGTATCGCTGTTACGACTTGGATGATTACAGAGAATTTATTGGCTTTGGAAACTCCGCCGATTGCTTCTGACACAGTTGAAACAATCTCCGAATGGGGTTCTATGCAGTCTTACTTTAAGAAATATCAAATAGAGGATTTGGGGCAAGACCATCTTTCTATCAACTTAGAGAAGCTCGTTGCAACAAACCCGGATTTGATTCTTGCAACTACAGTAAATAAAAAAATATATGACCAACTTGAGAAAATAGCGCCGGTCATTGTTTTAGATGCTGGAAGTCTTTTTGACGATTGGCAAGCCTCGGTTCGGGAGATTTCTAAAATTGTAGGTGAAGAAACTGCTGCCGAAACATTTATCAACAAGGTATTAGGGGAAGCTGAACAAGGTAAGGCAGAAGTAAAGGCATTAGGCGATGTAACTGTAAGTTTCGCCAGGGCATGGAAAAAAGAATTTACATTGTATAGCGAGCAGCAACTAATTCTTTTTTATGATAAAGAAAACGGCTTGGGGTTGTCCTCTCCTCTTAATTGGCCCACCGAGAGAAGCACTCTGTCTTTAGAAGCATTTTCTGAATTTGACCCTGACTATATTTTCATGTCGGGTGCAGATCAAGAATTTATGGATGAACTGAGTGGAAACTCCGTTTGGAATGCATTAACAGCAGTAAAGAATGGACGTGTCTTTAGCATCGATCTTTCTGCATTAACCGGCGGTCCGCTTGCCATGCAATATGGTGTGCAAACAGTGCTTGGCGCTCTAACGAAATAGAAATTCTACAAATCAGTGAAGGAGGTGCCCATATAATAGGTTGTATTGCCAGCAAAGATCGGGTGATGCGTATGAGCATTAATATCAGTGCAATGATGGATGAATACACCCAATTCTCCTTTGAATTGTGGGGAGCATGGCATGTTGTTCAGCCAGCAGGCCATCAGTCAAGTTTTAGAACTGCTGCCTCCGCATTTATCTTCCCGGTCAGAGGAGAGGCTTTCTTTCTTCTGGATAAAAAACAAATTTCCTTTGAACCGGGACGAATGATCCACTGCTGCAAAGGTAAGTGGCTGGAGGCTGGAAATATCGGCGACTCAGAAGCGGAATACTATTTGCTTGTGTATCGCCCGTTAGCTGCTGCAGAGCAAGCTCCCTATATGCACAGTGCCTTTGATACTGAAATTGGGCAAAATCCCAGACTCTTTGCACTCTTAAAACAGCTTTCAAAAATTGTGGGGAAACCTGATTCTAATTCAAAATTTCAAGCAAAGGCCATGGTTTACTCCATTTTGTCGGAAATGTTTATCTCCATGCAAGGCATGGAAAAAACCGAATCTCATAGTGTGGTTCTGGAGGCTAAGGAGTATATGGATATCCACTACATGGAATCCTGTGCCGTTTCTAATTTGTCTGAGCGCTACGGCATGGATGCCAAATACTTTTCGGAGGTATTTAAAAAATACACTGGGGTGAGCCCAATGGACTATTTAATAGGCTTGCGCATGAATCATGCTCACCGTTTACTGATGTCCACCTCGTGCACCATCAAGGAAATTGGCATCAGTATTGGTTATGGAGATCCCTATTACTTTAGCCGATTATTTAAAAAGAAATTTGGCGTCGCGCCTACGGAGTTTAGAAAAAGCAGCCGTGGGAAGTCATAACAGGAATTTGTCCATCAAACTTTCCGAAATGTGTCCATTTCAATATGAAAAAAGGTTTGCTATACTAACTTATGTCGAGTTAGACAAAGCTAACTATTATTATGTTGGAGGAATGACAAATGAAAAGATTTTTAGGGCTTTTGCTCTCAGCCATAATGTTGACGGGGGTGCTGGCCGGTTGCGCAGGAACGCCCAGCGAAAGCAATGAGACAAGTAAATCGGATAACACCCATGCGCTGTCGGATACGAGTACGACGGAGACAAGTGAAATCGAAGAAGCAGTTTGGCCAAGGACATACACCGATTCAAAAGGACGAGAAGTAACCATTGAAAAAAAACCTGAGCGTATTGCAGTGACATTTTACTCGATTACAGAGAATCTGGCTGCACTGGATAAACCTATTGTAGCAGGAGACTTAGTGCCCTCTCTTTCTAGTTGGGAAACCACTAAGCCTTACTTTGAAAAACATCAAGTAGAAGATCTTGGGAGTACCGGCAAAATCAACTTGGAAAAATTGCTTGAAATGGAACCGGATATAATTTTGGCAGGTCAGTATGATGATGAGGTTCTTGACCAACTTGAAAAAATTGCACCTGTAATCGTACTAGATAATAGCAGAGTTATTGAAGACTGGAAAGCTTCTTTACGTGAGGTTTCGGTAATAATTGGTGAAGAGGACACCGCGGAAAAATATATTGAAGAAACGGAGCAGTTGATTCAAAATGCAAAAGATCAGATTAATGCATTAAACATTCAATCTGTTAGTTTCGTTAGATTATATAAGAAATCTTTCTGGCTACTTTCCCAGGAGAGTACACAGATGAATGCTTTTTATGATAAGGAGCATGGTCTTGGGTTACCTTTGCCGCAAAATATGCCAGAAGACAATACGGGTGAACTCACATTAGAAGCACTTGCAGAGTTAAATCCCGAGTACATATTTCTTTCTTCCAAAAACGCTGATAGTGATTATTTGGATGAATTGAGTAAGAACAGTGTGTGGAATGCACTAACAGCAGTTAAGGGGAACCATGTTTATCAAATTGATGATTCTGGTATTACAGGCAGCGCCTTGTCGGTTCGTTATGGAGTCCAAATTGTGTTGGATGCCTTAATCCCATAAAAACCTTTACCACGAAAGGAGTGTGCACAACATGAAAATTGATATCAACAAGCTGGCGGAGCATTTTGCGCGCACTCCTTTTCAGGTGGAAACTGTATATCATGCAGTACAAAAGCCGGGAGATGCCGAATGGCAAATGAGTTCCCCCTTTCCCGGCTTTATTTTCCCCTTGTGCGGTAAGGCTCGGTTTCAATTTGAAGACACACCTTATTTGGCAAAGATGGGCAGCATTATCCACGGCGGTGCAAACATGAGTCTGGATAAAAAGGTCGTCGGCAACGCGAAATGGGAGTACATTTTGGTGCTCTATAAAATCGTAGCGCCGGAGCCGGAGGGGATGACGCTTTCTGAAGCACATTTTGAATTGCAGGTAGGCGAAAGTCCCTGCCTAATTGAACTGCTGCACCGGCTTCATCAAGTATACCGGCAGCCGGGCGGCATCATGTCATTCCACGTGGAAAGGCTTTTTTGCGACATTTTAGATGAAATGTTTTTCTGCGCTCGCAACCAGACCAATGGCGGAGCACAAGCTCTGTTTGAGCAGGTGGCTGCTTATATTCATGAACACTACAGCGAAAGCCTTACGATACCAAGTCTTGCAGCGCAAAGCGGAGTCAATAAAAACCGGGTTGCCTATGTTTTTTATAAATACGCAGGTATGGGGCCGGGGGATTATATTTTGCAGTATCGCTTAAAGAGGGCACAAGAGCTTTTGATGGTGAGCAGAGCCCCTTTGCGGGAGCTGGCACAGGCTGTGGGGTTCAATGATCCGTTCTATTTAAGTAAAGCGTTCAAGAAACAGTTTGGTATTTCTCCCAGTGAGTTTCGCAAGCAATTCATAAATAATACATGCTGATTCCTGAAATCTTGCATTCCCATATGAATATGGTTGTGCTATACTAACCTGTGCCAAGTTAGAGGCGGCTAACCATAATCATATTGGAGGAATGACAAATGAAAAAAATTATAGGGCTTTTGCTCTCAGTAGTAATGTTGACAGGTATATTGGCAGGTTGTGCCGGAACGCCTGCGGAAAATAGCGGGACAAGCACACCGGAAAGTTCACTTTCGACGACGGACGTAAGTGAACCAGATGAGAATACGGCAGAGGCGGCATGGCCGCGCACTATCACAGATGATGCGGGTAATGAAATCGTCTTAGAGAAAAAGCCTGAGCGGATTGTTGCTATTAATTATACTTACCTTGACTACTTGCTAGTGTTAGGTTGTCAGCCTGTTGGGGTAAGTAGTTATGAAAACTTTCTGGCAAAACAAACAGTGTTAGAACCTTTGTTAGAGAATACCTCTATTGAAGATATAGGTAAGTGGAACTCAATAAGTTTGGAAAAAATTGTTGAGCTTGAGCCGGATCTTATCATTACGGGCGGCAGTGATTTCGAAAACCTATATCAAGACCTTGTTAAAATTGCACCTACGATTAGCGTAAATTATTCTCAAGATACAGGATGGAAGCCTACCTTTCAACTAATGGCGCAATCCATTGGAGAGGAAGAAACCGCGCAAGCATATATTGCGGAGTTTGACCAGGGCTACCAGCAGGCAAAGGAAAAACTGGCTTCTTTGGGTGATGAAAGCATTATGTTCTTGGTTTCTGATCGGAAAACAGGATTTAATGCCTTTGGCGAAGGGAAATATGCCGATTTGGGCCTCAATATTATTACGGTTGAAGGTTACCAACTGAGCCTGGAGGGATTAGCTGAACTGAATCCGTATCACATCTTTCTTCAAAACTTTGATGGTATTGATGATGTGATAAGTGAGTTGGAGAACAATCGCGTCTGGACAAGTTTAAAGGCGGTTGAGAACGGCAATGTACATTTACTGGAACCGTGGGCATGGTCGAACAGCCCCACTGCAATTTCTTATGCTGTGGAAGCAGTTTCCAAAGCCTTGACTGAATAGAAGAATCAAAGCGGTATCCACATCAT
>DHUT01000020.1:29219-58022 GCA_002409285.1 Firmicutes bacterium UBA5227
TAACATGAAAATTGATATCAACAAATTAGCAGAGCATTTTGCGCGCACTCCTTTTCAGGTGGAAACGGTGTTTCGTGAAATACACCAGCCGGGAGATACCGGATGGCATATGAGCTCCCCGTTCCCCGGTTTTATTTTCCCGATTAATGGGAAAGCGGAATTTCTATTCAACGGAACGCCTTACTTGCTCAAGACCGGAACCATTGTCCACGGCGGAGCAAACATGAGGCTGGATAAGCGCGTTGTTGGAAAATCAAAATGGGAATATATTTTGGTGCTGTATAAAATTGTAGCGCCTGAACCGGATGATATGACCCTTTCACAAGAACACTTTGAGTTACAGGTAGGAGAAAGTTCTCGACTAATGGAACTGCTCCGACACTTGTATCAAGCTTCCAGTCAACCGGGCGGTATTGCTTCTTTTCGTGTAGAAACGCTTTTCCGCAATGTGTTAGATGAAATGTTCATCTGTGCCCGCAATCAGACCAATGGAGGGGCCCAAGATTTGTTTGAACAGGCCGTAGGATATATCCATGAACATTACATGGAGCCGCTCACGCTAACGATGCTTGCGGAGCAAAATAACGTGAGCTACAACAGGTTGGTCTATGTGTTCCGCAAGTATTCGGGCATGGGACCGGGGGATTACATCTTGCAGTATCGCCTTAACAGAGCCAAAGAAATTTTACCCAGCAGCAAAGCCCCGTTACGGGAATTGGTACAGTCCGTTGGATTTAGCGATCCCTTTCACTTCAGTAAATTGTTTAAGAAACACTTCGGGGTATCACCCAGTGAATATCGGGAAAAATTCCTGAATAACACATGCTGATTTCTTGATTAACACATTCCCATATAAAAGTGGTTTTGCTATACTAACATAAGTGAAGTTAGACTAAGCTAACCGTAATTTTATTGGAGGAATGACAAATGAAAAAAATCATAGGGCTTTTGCTCTCAGTAGTAATGTTGACAGATATATTGGCGGGCTGCGCCGGAACGCCTGCGGATAATAGCGGGACAAGTACGCCGGAAAATTCGCCAGCAGTGACATACACAAGCAGTACAGAAGAATCAACATATCCACGCACCTATACTGACTCAAGAGGAAAAGAGATTGTATTTGAGACTCAACCAACCAAAGTAATTTCTACAGATTGGTCAATTACAGAAAGTCTTTTTATAATGGATTATCCCCCTGTCGCATCTTCTCTGGTCGAAATGATGAGTGGTTGGGAATCAATGAAAAGTTATTTTGAAGCTTATCACGTAGAAGAATTGGGTGGTGGCATGAGTACGGTTAATCTTGAAAAAATGATTGAGCTTCAACCGGATTTAATTCTTACTACAGCCTATACCAAAGAAGATGTAATTGAACAATACGAAAAAATCGCTCCTGTCGCTGTTTTATCAAGGGAGGCTTTTGTTGAGAGGGAAATGGGAATTCGAGAAATTGGGAAAATAATAGGAATTGAACAAACAGTGAATGAGATACTTGGGAAAGAAAAAGAACAATTGGTTCAATACAAAGAACAGCTTTCCGAGCAATTGGGAGATAAAACGGTAATGTTCTTGAGTGAATCCGGAAAAGTAATCAGCTTTTATTACGGCAATGTAGCCTTGCATTATGATACAGAGAAAGGTCTTGGGTTGCATGCGCCCAAAAGCCTTCCCACCGAGGTTAAAACCGAAAACATCACTTTGGAAGGATTGTCTGAATATAATCCTGATGTGATAGTCATAAGTTCTAGTGAAGAATATTTAAAAGAGCTTGAAAAAAACTCGGTATGAATGCCCTAACAGCAGTGAAAGAAGAACATGTTGTTAGCATTGATGCATCGGGTGTGACTGGAAGTATTCCCGGCACAAAATACGTTGCACAAGTGATGATAGACAGCCTAAGTAAATAAAACCGTGTTAAGACCAGGTGCGGCCCGCTATGGCAGCCTGCGCCTGGCTTCTTATTGCCAAAATCAAATGAAAGGAGGGGCAAATCCTCATGATAAAAGATTTAAAACGATTTTTACGGTATTACCGCCCCTATAAAAAACTCTTTTTTCTGGATTTTTTCTGCGCTGCTGCTTCTGCTGTACTGGAGCTTGCGTTCCCGCTTGCAGTCAGCCGCATTGTGGACACCCTCCTGCCGGAAGGAAACTGGAAACTGATCGTTACCACTGCGGTTTTTCTTGTGGTGCTGTATCTGGTCAACGCAGGGCTTAAATACATTATCGCTTATTGGGGAGAAAAACTGGGCCTGTATATAGAAACAGACCTTCGGGTGGAGCTATATAATCACCTGCAAAAGCTTTCCTTCCGTTTCTTTGATAACCATAAGACTGGGCAAATCGCATCCCGCGTTTCCAACGACTTATTGGATGTGGGCAATATGGCTCACTATGGGCCGGAGCATTTCCTGATTTCCATTATCACACTGATTGGCGCTATGGTGTTAATGATCCGCGCTAACTGGATACTGGCGATTATCATGACAGTGTTAGTAATCGCCATCCTTTGGATAACCCTGTATTTCACCAAGAAAACCATGAAGGCTACTTCCGGTATGTTTGGTGCAATCGGCGCATTTCTTTCCCGGCTGGAGGAAGGCATCGGCGGAATCCGCGTGGTGCAGGCATTTGCCAATGAGGAATACCAGAAAAAGCTATTTATTTCGGACAACCAACGGTTTGTTGATGCAAAGATACAAGGCTTCAAAGCAATCGCAGAAAACCAATCCTTTAGCTACATACTTATGAGGTTCTTGCCCCTTGTTGCCCTCATTGGCGGCAGTTGGTTTACCTTAAACGGCAGCATGAGCAGCGGAGAACTGTTTAGTTTCATCCTCCTGGGCAATGTCATGCTCAACCCGGTACAGCTTCTGGACAATTTTTCTGTTCGCTTCCCTAAAGGAATTGTGGGCTTTCAGAACTTTACGCAAATGATGGATACCGAGCCGGAAATCAAGGACAGAGAAAATGCCGTAGAGGTATGTTCCCTACGCGGAGATATCCGATATGAGGACATTACTTTCGGCTATGACTCAAATCGGCATGTGTTAGAGAATGTGAGCCTGTCAGTAAAGGCTGGGGAAACAGTGGCCTTTGTAGGAACCTCCGGTGCAGGAAAAACAACGCTATGTAGTCTGCTTCCCCGGTTTTATGAAGCCGAATCTGGCAAGATCGCTGGCGGGCGCTGCGGTCAGCGCCCTGTTAGCGGCGCTTAGCCAAGGGATTGCCCTGTATTTCGACGTGGCGCAGGACATTATGTTTTGGACAGTGGGTGGCGTGGCCGGTTCCAACTGGGAACAAATCAGAATTATGACGCCGTGGATTTTGGGAGCGTTATTGGGAGCCATTGTCCTCTCCCGCAGTATTTCGCTTTTGAGCCTGGGAGAAGATGTAGCAAAAGGTTTGGGACTCAATACCGCCATTGTCAATGTACTGTGCTCGGTTATCGTACTGATTTTAGCGGGAGCTTCTGTATCTGTTGTTGGCGGCGTGGCCTTTGTCGGCCTCATCATCCCTCATCTCGCTCGGTTTTTGGTAGGTGTGGATTATCGATGGATTATTCCGTCTTCGGCAGTATTGGGAGCTCTGCTTATGGTAGCGGCAGATTTGGGTGCACGAATGCTCAACCCGCCCTTTGAAACGCCCATTGGTGTGTTAACTGCGCTGGTCGGTGTACCCTTCTTCCTCTATTTATCCCGCAAGCAAAGGAGGGCGCTGTAATGACGGAAATGCAAAAGAAAAATGAAGCATACAAAAAGAAAATTGTTGTTCGAAATACGGCGATTGTCATTGGTGCGGCAGTGGTGCTTATCCTCTCCTTTATCATAAGCATGAACACCGGATACACAAAGATTACACCGCTGGACACCCTGCGTACCCTGTTCGGCGGAGGCACAGAGAAGGAAAATTTAATTCTCTTTGATTTCCGCTTGCCGCGCATCGTCATCTCTATGTTGGTGGGCATGGGGCTTGCTTTATCCGGCTGCATCATCCAGGGAATTTCCAAAAACGCACTGGCAGACCCCGGCTTGCTTGGCATCAACGCGGGTGCGGGCATGATGGTCATCCTCTATGTAATGTTTTTGGGAGCACAGTCCTTTCTGTCTGTGTTTACCCTGCCGTTTCTGGCGTTGGCAGGGGCTGGTGTGACAGCAATCATTATTTATGCACTCTCCTACAAAAAGGGAGAAGGAATCGCCCCCATGAGGCTGATTTTAACCGGCATTGCCGTGCAGGCAGGCATTTCTGCCCTAACAACCGTGCTGGTGGTAAAGCTGGACGAAACGCAATATAACTTTGTTGCCACATGGCAGGCCGGGAGCATCTGGGGCAGTAACTGGAAGTTTGTATTGGCACTGCTGCCATGGCTTCTGCTGCTGATCCCCTATGTTCTGATGAAATCCCGCGTATTGGATGTGCTGAACTTAGGGGATGATGTTGCCTACAGCTTGGGTGCATCGGTGGAAAAAGAACGGCGCAGATTGCTTGCAGCTTCGGTGGCATTGGCGGCGTCCTGTGTGGCGGTCAGCGGCAGCATCAGCTTTGTGGGACTCATAGCACCACATTTGGCGCGGCGGCTGGTTGGGCCAAAACATGCTATTCTCCTGCCAACCTGTGCACTGACGGGAGCTGTGCTGGTATCCGTAGCAGACACCATTGCAAGGGTGATCGTGCAGCCATCGGAAATTCCCACCGGGATTATGGTCGCTATCATCGGCGCACCGTACTTCCTGTATCTGCTGGGTAAGAGTAAATAATAGCAAAAAGGAGTGAAAGAAATGAACAGCATTGCAACTGAAAATTTAGCCATTGCCTACGAAGATCATTTGGTCGTAGACGATTTGGATATGCAGATTCCCCAAGGGAAAATCACCACCATCATCGGGCCAAACGGCTGTGGAAAGTCCACGGTGCTCAAGGCTGTAGGGAGAATCCTAAAGCCTAAAAACGGCATGGTGTACTTAAACGGGGATGATATTACCCACCTTTCCACCAAAGAGGTGGCACAAAAAATGGCCATTCTTCCCCAGTCACCTCAGGCTCCGGCTGGGCTGACGGTTGGTGAATTGGTGGCCTATGGCCGTTTTCCCCATCAGCGGGGTTTTGGAAAGCTGAAGCCCGAAGATAAGAAGATCATCCAGTGGTCGCTGGAGGTTACCAAGTTGACCGAGCTGGAAACCACGGCAGTGGACAATCTTTCCGGTGGTCAGCGCCAGCGGGTTTGGATTGCCATGGCACTTGCTCAACAGACCGATCTGATTTTATTGGATGAACCCACCACTTATTTAGATTTAGCCTATCAGCTTGAAGTGTTGGAATTGCTCTATAGTCTCAACCGGGAGCAGGGTTGCACCATTGTCATGGTGCTTCATGATTTGAATCTTGCCGCGCGTTTTGCCGATTATATGATTGCTATTCGCTGCGGGGATATCATCAAGCATGGCACGCCGGAAGAGGTCATGACTACTGATGTACTGAAGGAAACCTTCCATATTGACGCAGAAATTGTTACAGAACGGCGCACGGGCCGCCCCACTTGCATTTCTTATGATCTGATTCCTCAGGCTGTTGATGAATGCGATAGCTGCGGTCGTGCGTGCTGACGAAACAAAATTAGTTTTACGGAATCAGGAGGAAAAGCAGGATGAAAAATCTTACCCCGTCTTCCGGCATCACCTGATAAAAAAATACTTGATTCCCATATTTAATAATTCATTTCAAAAACAACATATGTTATTTTTACAAATATGGTTTTACGAGGTTAACAGCCTGTAAGACCATATTTTTGTTTGCCCGCCATGGGCGGGCTCTAATGGGGGAAAGTCCCGAGTGCACCCGGATAGTGGGAATCACATAAAATTGAAAAACCTAATGAAAATGTGAAAATGCTTTTATGAAAAGCAGCCTCAATTATTTTCTCACAGGAGGTAATTGTAATGAAAGAAAAAGTATTATTGTGACAATTGAATTATAAAATGTGCGATTAAGAATAAATTGCACTTTTTAATTTGAATTATTTAAGATTTTTTAAATACTTTACATGTAATATAAAATATATATTGTCTAATATACAGGATTAATACCTGTAAAAGAAACACAATGTACTAATTGGAGGGAAAGATGAATAAGAATAAAAAAAGTAATACTAAGCTTATTATATTTATAGTAGCGGCTGTTCTGATAGTGGGACTAATAGTGTTTAATCGTAATAAGTCAGTGCCGACATCACAAAATTACACCAGTGAAATATCAAAGAAAGCGGATATAAAAACATATTACAGTTTCACCGGAAATATTGAATCAAAAGATGAAAAACAGATTATCGCTGATAGAATGCTTAAAATTAAAGAATTTCGTGTCAAGGAAGGTGATATCGTACAGGTAGGCGATGTGCTTTATACTGTTGATATCAGTGACATGGACGCAAGCCTTAAACAGGCCGCAGCTTCCGTTGAACTTGCACAGATTAATTATGATAATGCAAAAGGTGGAATGGCAGACCAGCAGCTTCTCCAACTTGAATCTGCCGTATCATCTGCAAAGCTTTCATATGATGATGCATCTAAAAATCTGGAGAGGATGCAGGCTCTTTATGATGAGGGAGGAATAGCTGAACAGACACTTGAGCAGGCAAAAACACAAAGTGCACTTACAAAACAGCAATATGAAACGGCTGTTGCAAATTATAATTTAACTAAGGATAAGCAGATTAATGTAAGCATTGAAACTGCAGAGGCTCAGTTAAAGCAGGCACAGGCAGCCTATGAGACGGTAAAAAAACAGGCGGGAGATCCCGAGGCTCTGGCTACAGTAAGTGGAGAAATTAAAAAAATATATGCTTCCGAAAACATAAGTACCATGGCCGGCTCTCCTATAATGGACATCGTAGATTACAGTGAAATGAAGGCTGTAGTAAAGGTTGATGAGTATGATCTGGGTGCAATGTCTGTGGGTAAAGAAGCAGCCGTAAAGGTTGATGCACTGGATAAGGAATATAAAGGTGCAATAACTAAAATATCTAAGGAAGCAGCAACAAGTAAAATTGGAACTTCATTGAATGAAATATCCTACTACATGGCTGATGTGTCTGTTGAGAATGGTTCTGATCTGTATGCAGGAATGTCCGTCGAAGTCAAGGTGCTGAATCAAAGTGTTGAGGATGCTGTGCTTATTTCCATGAAAGCATTGCAATTTGATAATGAAAACAATCCTTTTGTGTATTTCAAAAACGAAAAAGGAGAAATATATCAGAAGCAGGTACAGATAGGCATCAATGACGGTGTGCAGGTACAGATTACAGAAGGAGTGCAGGAAGGTGAAGAAATATATATTCCTGCCAAAGCATTGGTTATGCCCGGAGAAATGATGATGGGCGGTGAACTGTAGCATGGTCAAAGAAATACTTTCAATGGAGGATATTGTAAAGACATACAGAATGGGTGACGAGGATCAGATGATTCTTAAACATGTAAACTTTAAGGTTTATGAAAATGAATTTGTTTCTATTTTAGGACCTTCCGGTTCCGGAAAGTCTACAATGATGAATATTCTGGGATGTCTGGATGTTCAGACAAGCGGGAAATATACTTTGTCCGGACAGGATGTAAGCAGCCTTAACGAAAAGGAGCTGGCAAGAATAAGAAACAGAGAAATAGGATTTATATTTCAGCAATTTCAACTTTTGCCAAGACTTAATGCACTTGAAAATGTGGAACTGCCTTTGATATATTCAAAAGTTCCCAAGCATGAACGAAGAGAAAGGGCGGAAGAAATGCTTCAGAAGGTTGGGCTGGAAAATAAGATGAAAAACTATCCAAACCAGCTTTCGGGAGGTCAGCAGCAACGTGTGGCAATAGCACGAGCCATAATAACCAGACCGACAATTTTACTTGCAGACGAGCCTACAGGTGCCCTCGACCAGCATACAGGGCTTCAGGTTATGGAGCTTTTTAAAGCACTAAATGATGAAGGACGTACTATTATCATGATAACTCATGATGTCAAGATTGCTGAAAACGCAAGCCGTATAGTGAGAATTCTTGACGGTAATCTGACTGAGGAGGCGAATGTAAATGTTTAAAGAAAGCATTGTTATGTCCTGGAAAAATATAATTCACAATAAACTCAGATCTTTTCTTACAATGTTGGGCATAGTAATAGGTGTTGCTGCAATCATTGCTTTAATTACAATTGTGCAGGGAGTTATTGACGAGGTGGATAAACAATTTGACAGCCTTGGAGCAAACACCATGATTGTTCAGGCTTACGGAACGCCTCTGAAAAGTGGATTAACAGATGAAGATGTTGAAAATCTAAGCTCCATAGAAGGTGTGTCGGGGATTTCGCCCAGCATTTCAACAGACCTTGACATATGGAACGAAGGAAAAGTATTTGAAAAAATAAATATACAGGGAAAAAATGAAGTGTTTTTCAGAAAAAACAGTGATTCTATTGCCAGAGGCAGAGGATTAAATATACTTGACATAGAAAGTAAAAACAAGGTATGTGTGATTTCTGATGATTTTGAGAGAGACGTTTTTCCCGGTGAAGATGCAGTTGGAAAAAGTGTAACCATTAAAGGAATAGAGTATCTTGTGGTAGGAGTTTATAAAGAATCTAACGATGTAACATCTGTGCAGAACATGCTTTCCGATACAACTATAGGCATGTATATTCCATATAAAAATGTCATGAGCCTTACGGGCACAAAAAACATTGTTGCACTTGAAATATACACATATCCAGATGTAAATCAGGAGGCTGTTTCAGCAAGTGCAAAGCAGGTACTCAACGCCGCATTCAATTACAAAGATGACAGCTATGTACTTTTGGAGATGGACAGCCTGCTAGATGTAATGAGAACCACACAGCAAATGATGAAAGGGATGCTTGTGGGCATTGCTTCCATATCGCTGATTGTTGGAGGCATAGGTATAATGAATATGATGCTTGTGTCTGTTACGGAAAGGACAACGGAGATAGGATTGAGGAAAGCCTTGGGAGCAGAACCAGGCAGCATACAGCTTCAATTTATGATAGAGGCAATGTTCCTGTCCTTGCTTGGAGGTTTTGTAGGAATTATTGTGGGATATCTGATATCCTATGTCGTTTCAAGTTCAATAGGAATACCCTTGGCTCTCTCAGCAGAAGCAGTGATTCTTGGATTTGGCTTTTCGGCTGCGGTAGGAATAATATTTGGATCAGCGCCAGCCAGAAAGGCAAGTAAGCTTAATCCTATAGATGCATTAAGAAGCGTTTAATAAACAGCCGCTATATATGGCGGCTGTTTTTATGGAAAAATTGGTAAAATAATTTTAGTTTACTTTTCCACGATGATATGGTACTATCTTAGTTAGCTAATACTAACTAAAGCCTACACTTTAAGTTAGCATTAGCTAACTAATTTTATTGGAGGAATTGATGAAAAGAATTACAGGTTTTATAGTTTCGGCGCTACTTCTGACAGGGCTGCTGGCAGGATGCGCTAAGTCTCCTGAAGAGGCAGGCAATATATCCACACCGGAAAACCATGTTTCTGATACAGAAACAGGCAATGAAGAAATACATAAAGATGGTTCTGCAGAGTGGCCCAGGACATATACGGATGCACTGGGACGGGAAATTGTACTGGAGGAGAAGCCTGAAAGGACAGCCATGCTGTTTTTCCGAAACTATGAACATCTTTTTGTTCTTGACGAACTGCCGGTGGCAGGAACTGAAGTACAGAGCGTATACAAGGGCTGGGAAATGTTTAAACCTTATGCAGAAAAACATGAGGTTATTGATTTGGGAAATATGGATGAGGAAAATCTTGAGAAGCTCCTTGAGGTTGCTCCTGATTTAATTATTGCATATACAGGTACTTATGAAAAGATAGGAGAGCAACTTGAAAAGATTGCCACAACCATAACGGTAGATAATTATGGAGATGACTGGCAGGCACCTTTAACCGAATACGGCAAAATCTTTGGAAAAGAAGATATGGCTCAGGCTGAAATTGATAAATTAAAAGATCAGCTGCAGTCCGGAGTTAAGGAATTGTCTGATTATAGTGATAAAACTTTTGCTTTTCTCAGGTTTGACGGTACAAAGGGATTCTTAGTATATGTATTGGACTTTGTCTACAATGAGGAAGCGGGACTTGGCCTTAAGGCACCGGAAGGATATCTCGATCAGGGAAGAACTACAATATCGCTGGAAGGAGTATCTGAATTCAATCCAGATTATATATTTATTTACGATAATGCAGGTGATGATGGAGAAGAGTTAAATCTTGAAGAATTAAACAGCAGTTCTTCTGTGTGGAATTCACTTGAAGCAGTTAAGAATGAGCATGTATATCTGATTGATCGTTCGGCTTTTTCAGGCGGTCCCATGTCTATTAGCTATGGAGTTGACGCCATATTAGAATCTTTAAATTTAAAATAGTTAAAAACATACCCTAATAAATTTCAAAACTGAGCGCATTGTTCAGATAATGCGCTCAGTTTTTAACTATTGTCTTGCAGCAATTTGCATGCGGATAGCATCAAGGAGAACGATTAATGAATGAACACAATAATACAGTACAGCAAAAACATACTAAATTTGATAATCAAACTTTCCGGGCTTTAATAATCATATTAATTGGACCGATGGTTCTTTTTCTGATCATGTCCTTTTCTATAACGAAAGGAGCAGCGCAAATACCCATAAGTGAAGTGTGGGATGCATTTTTTAATTTTAACCCTGATAATACTCAGCACCTTATTATTATAGATTTAAGACTTCCACGGGTTATTGCCAGTGCTCTTGTGGGAGCTGCGTTTGCGGTATCAGGTGCAATTATGCAGGGGATTACAAGAAATCCCCTTGCGGATTCCGGACTTATGGGTCTCAATGCCGGAGCCGGATTTGCTTTGTCAATATGCTTTGCATTTTTCCCGGGAATGAAGTACATGAAAATAATTTTATTCTCTTTTCTTGGAGCCGCACTTGGTGCAGCACTGGTAAATGGTATAGCATCCATGCGAAAAGGCGGAGCTACTCCCATGAGAATGGTTCTGGCAGGGGCAGCGGTGAGTTCGCTGCTTGCGGCTCTCAGTCAGGGTATTGCAATATATTTTGATGTGGCACAAAATGTTATGTTTTGGACAGCAGGGGGTGTTGCAGGTTCCAGCTGGGAACAGATAAGAATCATGCTTCCATGGATTTCAGGAGCCATTTTGGGAGCAATAGCACTATCCCGGCAAGTTTCTCTGTTGAGCCTTGGTGAGGAGACGGCAAAAGGCTTAGGTCTTAATACAACAGTAGTAACTGCACTTTGCTCTGCTGTAGTACTTATTTTAGCAGGAGCAGCCGTATCAGTAGTTGGAGCGGTAGGTTTTGTGGGATTAATAGTTCCGCATCTCGTTCGTTACCTGGTGGGTGTGGACTACCGATGGGTTATACCTTCATCTGCAGTCTTAGGAGCAATACTTGTAGTGCTTGCCGATTTAGGCTCAAGAACACTGAATCCACCTTTTGAAACGCCTCTGGGCTCTCTGATTTCTCTGGTGGGGGTTCCATTCTTCCTGTATTTGGCACGAAAGCAAAGGAGGGCATTGTAATGGACAGAAAACAGATAACAGTGCAAAAGAACAATGAGGCTCACAAAAGAAAGATTGCTGTGCGCAACACTGCAATTATTGTGATATGCAGCATTTTATTAATATTGTCATTTATTATAAGCATGAATACCGGATATACAAAGATGAGCCCTCTTGATACCTTGCGCACTTTATTCGGAGGAGGAACTGACAAGGAAAATCTTATTTTATTTGATTTCAGGCTGCCAAGAATTGTCATATCCATGCTTATAGGAGCAGGACTGGCTCTTTCAGGCTGTATAATACAGGGAATTTCAGGAAATGCTTTAGCAGATCCGGGATTATTGGGTATTAATTCGGGAGCGGGTCTGATGGTAATACTGTATGTACTTTTTTTCGGAGCTAAGTCATTTTTTTCAGTTTTCACCCTTCCGTTTCTGGCGCTTACAGGAGCAGGAGCTGCGGCGATAATTATCTATGCTCTGTCTTATAAAAAGGGGGAAGGCATAGCACCTATGAGGCTTATTCTTACAGGAGTAGCAGTGCAGGCAGGTATTTCGGCTTTGACCACAGTGCTGGTAATAAAGTTGGATGAAACTCAGTTTGATTTTGTTGCCTCATGGCAGGCAGGAAGCATCTGGGGATCTAACTGGAAGTTTGTAATTGCGCTGATTCCCTGGATGTTAATATTAATTCCCTATGTAATGACGAAATCCCGAACACTTGACGTGCTGACTTTAGGTGATGAAATTGCTCACGGACTGGGAGCATCAGTGGAAAAAGAGAGAAGAAAGCTACTTGGAGCAGCAGTTGCTCTGGCTGCATCCTGTGTGGCTGTAAGCGGAAGTATAAGTTTTGTGGGACTTATTTCCCCACATCTTGCAAGAAGGCTTGTGGGGCCAAAACATCGAGTTCTGCTTCCTGTATGTGCAATGGTAGGAGCAGTATTAGTTTCTGTGGCGGATACTATTGCCCGGGTAATTGTACAACCCTCTGAAATTCCAACAGGAATCATGGTAGCTATAATCGGAGCACCATACTTTCTGCATCTTCTTGCAAAAAATAAAGAATAATAAAAGGAGAAATTATGAACAGTATTTCAACGGAAAATCTGGCAGTTGCCTATGAAGATAATCTTGTGGTAGAAAATTTGGATATTGAGATACCCCGCAGAAAGATCACAACCATCATCGGTTCAAACGGCTGTGGTAAATCCACCGTCCTGAAAGCTGTGGGGCGTATACTTAAACCCAAGGGAGGTATTGTGTATTTAAACGGTGAGGACATACAGCACTTAAGTACAAAGGAGGTTGCACAAAAGATGGCAATACTTCCCCAGTCTCCACACGCACCCTCAGGTCTTACTGTAGGAGAATTGATAGCCTATGGACGATTTCCCCACCAAAAAGGGTTTGGAAAATTGAAGCCCGAGGATAAAAAAATTATTCAGTGGGCATTAGAGGTTACAAGGCTTACCGAATATGAAACGAAAGCAGTGGATAACCTTTCGGGTGGACAGCGTCAGAGGGTTTGGATTGCCATGGCTCTGGCTCAGCAGACTGATTTAATTTTGCTTGATGAACCCACCACATACCTGGATATGTCATATCAGCTTGAGGTTTTGGAGCTGTTATACAGGCTTAACAGGGAACAGGGATGCACGATTGTTATGGTTCTACATGATTTGAATCTGGCAGCGAGATTTGCCGATTATATGATAGCAATCAGATGCGGAAATATCGTAAGCCACGGTACACCACAGCAGGTTATGACACCTCAGGTGCTTAAGGAAGTGTTTAACATTGATGCCGAAATTGTAAAGGAATCTCGCACCGGCCGCCCTGCCTGTATTTTTTACGACCTTATAAAAATGAATGAAAATTCGTGCGGAGGATGTATAGATGAAAAAAATTGCAGTCTACGGTAAAGGAGGCTGGTAAGTTTAATGCGGCAGAAAAATGACGAACCAATGTAAAACCGCCATTCTCACAATACTCACATACTGCTTATGTCACTCTCCATAGGAGCGACATGATCAGTATGTGAATAAAGCATAATTAGTGTTGATTTTTATTCAGAAAGCTTTGCAAGCTCTACGGCTATTTTTGCGCCCAGCGCTGCATTGTTGTATACAAGCTTTATGTTGGATTTTAGGCTGTCTCCGCCGGTTATGTCTTTTACCTTTGCTAAAAGAAATGGTGTTGTTTCCTTGCCTTTTACGCCTTTTTCGTCAGCCTCCTTCAGTGCCTTATCTATTGCCTGATTAATTGTGTCATAATCCATCTGATACTGCTCTTCGATTGGGTTGGCAATAACCATGCCACCTTCAAGACCTAAATCCCATTTTGCCTTTAACGCATGAGCTATTTCTTTAGGGCTTTCAACCTTGTAATCAACATTAAAACCGCTTTTTCTTGTATAAAATGCCGGCATTTCTTCAGTCTGGTATCCTACAACGGGCACTCCGTGAGTTTCAAGGTATTCAAGAGTCAGTTCGATATCCAAAATAGACTTTGCTCCAGCACAAACTACGGCAACATCAGTGTGAGCAAGCTCTTCCAGGTCAGCGGATATGTCAAATGTCTGCTGAGCACCTCTGTGAACACCGCCTATTCCTCCTGTTGCAAACACCCTGATTCCTGCAAGGTCAGCAATTATCATAGTGGAGGCAACAGTTGTTGCCCCGTCTGCTTTTTCTGCAACGATAAAAGGAATATCTCTTCTGGACGTTTTGATGACATTTTCAGCCTTGCCCAGGTATTCAATTTCTTTCTCTGTAAGTCCGACCTTCAGATTTCCTCCGAGAATTGCAATGGTTGCAGGTACTGCACCGTTGTTTCTGATAATTTTTTCTACATTGATTGCTGTTTCCACATTTCTTGGGTAAGGCATTCCGTGGGAAATTATTGTTGACTCTAATGCAACCACCGGCTTGCCTTTTTCAATTGCTTCCTTTACTTCCGGGTTTATTTTCAGGTATTTTTCTAACATAATTCTAACTCCTCCAATTTTAAGTATATATTTTCTATTGATATAGTTGGGTTTATGGTGTTTTCGTGGGACAGTGCCACAACTGATGCGGCTGTGGCTATTCGGGCACTTTCATCTATGGGGATATCATTCAGGTAGCAGTATATTAGTGCTGCCATAAAAGCATCCCCTGCTCCTGTGGCATTAACAGGCTTTATATTTTTTGCCTTAATACTTTCCATGGTACTGTCATCACAGTAGAATACTCCGTCCTTTCCGAGAGTTATAAATATTTTTTTGACTCCCATGTTAAGCAGGTATTCACAGTTCATTTTAAGGTCATTATCATTATTGATTTGTATTCCTGTTATTGCTTCAATTTCAATTTTATTGGATTTTAGTGTGTGAATATTTCCAATTAAGCTTTTTACTCTCTTAGCCTTTGCTGTAGAAACGGTATCCAGAAAAAAATCAGTGTTTTTGTGATTATTTAGCAAGTATTCAATTACATTTTTGGGAATATTCGTATCTAAGATGCAAAGCTTGGAATTATCAATTACATATTTTTTTTCTTCAATAAAATCAACGGTCATTCTTTCGTATATATCCATGCTGGATATGGCTACGGACATATCGTGAGTTTCGTCTAACACAGCAAGGTAGGTTGAAGTGCTTTCGCCCTTCAGAATGAGGCAGTCACTCATGTCTAACCCTATGATACCGGATTCCTCAAGTATTTTAGAGCCATAAACATCATCACCCAGCACACTTATGAGCTTGGTTTCTATCCCCAGTCTTACGAGATTTTCACTGATATTTCTCCCAACTCCTCCAAGAGACATTTTAACAGTTCCTATATTCGAGTCTCCCGGAATCAAATTTTCCTTGGGAAAGCCTTGTATATCCATATTGGCTCCACCTATTACCGTAACGTATGGATTGTCCTGGAATATATAACCCTTGCCAAGGATTTTTCCTTTTTTAACAAGATTTGATATGTGAACCGATGCTGATGATCTTGTTATCCCCAGTCTTTCTCCCAGTTCCTCCTGAGAAATCATGGGATTTTTTTTAATTAAATCAAGTACTTCCTGTTCTCTGTTGGTCATAATCTCTCCTCAAACATATGCTTATTACGTAAGCTATTGCTTATAATATTTTAACACATATAATATTTTTTGCAATAGTATTATTTTATATGCAATATATGCTGCTTTGCTTTGACATTTTGCACAGGTTATTTTAAAATAATAAATAGAATAAAAATTACGTTAAATCAATTTTGAGAAGGTGCAGCATGAAAATTGACAGTTGGATTATTAATACTTTTTTTGATAACTTATATGATGGAATTTTAATTATTGATACAGATGAGATTGTTAAGTATATTAACCCGGCATATACAAGAATTACGAAAGTAACATATGATGCAATAGTTGGGAAAAAATTAAGAGATTTAAGACCGGGATCAAGACTTCAGAATGTCCTGATAACGAAAAAACCTAATGCAGGTGTTTTGAGAGAGGAGTACGGCATCGAATATTCAGTAAATATGTCTCCCATATTTGAAGGAACTGAATTAGTAGGTGCAATTTCTGTGGTAAGCAATATTGATGATATATATAAATTATATCAGGATATAGATAAATATAAGTCAAGAGTTAAGTCACTTGAAAACAGAATGAATGCAATACAAAGGGCGAAATATACTTTGGATGACATTGTCTCAGTTGACATAAAATCTGTGGAAGTAAAAAAAATAATTAAAAAAATATCTAAAAAAGATACAACAGTTTTAATATTCGGTGAAAGCGGTACCGGAAAAGAATTATATGCAAATGCAATTCACAATGAATCCAACAGGGCAGATGGTCCGTTTATCGCAGTAAATTGTGCGTCCTTCCAGGGAAGTCTATTAGACAGTGAGTTGTTTGGTTATGAGGAAGGTTCATTTACAGGAGCGAAACGAGAAGGTAAAATGGGCTTATTTGAGGCAGCTAACGGGGGTACAATTTTTTTAGATGAAATATCTGAAATGGATCTGGAAGTACAGGCAAAGTTGTTAAGGACTCTTCAGGAGGGATCAATAAGAAGAATAGGAAGTATTAAGGAAACCGAAATTGATGTAAGAGTTGTAGCAGCAACAAACAGAAATCTGGAGGAAATGGTTCATGAGGGACATTTCAGGAATGATTTGTTTTACAGGATTGCTGTATTTCCCATGACAATTCCACCGTTGAGAGAGAGAAGAGATGATATTTTGCCTCTGGCGTACAATTATATAGAATCATTTAAGAACAGTCTAAAAAAGGATATTATTCTTGGCAAGGAAGCGGAATTAATGCTGTACAGCTACAGCTGGCCCGGCAATATAAGAGAGTTAAGGAATTCCATAGAATTTGGGATTAATATGATGGAGGATAATGAAATAAAGTATTATCATCTTCCTGTAAGGGTGCAGGGTTCTGTAAAAAGAGAAACTGTAATCGGAAAACTAAGTGATAAAATTCGAGAAATAGAAAAGGAGGAAATAGCAAAAGCTCTTGAAGTATTTGGTGATGACATGGCAGGGAAGAAAAAAGCATCAGAAGCTTTAGGAATATCTTTAGCAAGTTTGTATAATAAACTGAAGTAGTTTGATAAAGATACCAGTAAGTTCTTCTAAAATATTAGAAATTATTCTTGGATTTCTAATATTTTAGAAATTCATATTTCAGGATAATTACAATCTTTTAATTGATAAATAAGTATCAATTCAAAAAAATAATTTCTAATTTCTTAGAGATTATTTTTTTATTAAAAAAAAGGTGCTGAAATTTCAACGAAAATAATTTTGCATAATTGGCATATAAATTGCTAAACATATAGATGTAACCAAACTGTTTTAACTTTAAAGTTCAGATAAATATTTGTCTGTAACAGAGGAAAACAGTATAAACTGATTCACTTCAGGGTAAACACTAATGTGAATTAGTACAATAAATCATTTAGGAGGAAGGTATGTTAGCAACCTTAGGATTTTTATCAGTAATATTATTACTTATTGCAGTTATGACCAAAAAGTTAACCCCTACAGTAGCCCTTATAGCGGTTCCGACAGTAATGGCTTTAATAGGTGGATTTGGATTTGAAGTAGGTGCGTTTATTACAAGTGGAATCAAGACCATAGCACCTACCGGAGTTATGTTTATATTTGCAATACTATTTTTCGGAGTGTTAAGCGACGCAGGTACATTTGACCCAATTATCAAAAAAATTATAAAGACAGTTGGAACTGATCCTGTAAAAATAGCTATCGGAACAGCAATTTTAGCAATGATAGTACATCTGGATGGTTCGGGAGCCGTAACGTTTTTGGTTGCAATTCCTGCGGTAATGCCGCTTTATGATGCCATTGGCATGAGCAGATCTTCACTTGCCACGGTGGTAGCTCTGGCTGCAGGTACTATGAATATAGTACCCTGGGGAGGTCCTACAATCAGAGCAGCCACATCTTTAAATGTTCCGGTAACCGAGCTTTTTAATCCTGTTTTAGTTCCTGTTATAGCAGGTATAATAACTGTTCTTGTAATTGCAGGGGTTATAGGTAAAAAAGAAAAGGCAAGAATCGGAAGTCTCGCTCTTGCTAATGTGGAAAACACAAATATAGAAGAGGATCCTGAAAAAATAAAATTACGAAGACCTAAACTGTTTATAGTGAACATCCTGCTGATAATTGCAGCCATAGGCATAATGATATCGGATTTATTGCCGCCCCAGGTGGTATTTATGTTTGCGTTTTGTATAGCGGTTGTTGTAAATTATCCAAATGTCAAGGATCAGAGAGAACGTGTTGATGCACATGCCAAAGAAGCACTGATGATGGCAAGTGTGCTGTTTGCCGCAGGAGCATTTACGGGGATTATGCAGGAAACCGGTATGATTACAGCAATGTCGGAAGTAATAGTAGGATTGATTCCAACATCTATGGGAAGATTCCTTCCTGTACTGACAGGTATTGTAGCAATGCCTCTAAGTTTGCTGTTCGACCCGGATTCATTCTACTTTGGGGTGCTGCCGGTACTTACAAGTACAGCAAGTCAATTTGGAGTAGATCCTATAATGGTAGGCAGAGCAGCAATTTTAGGTCAGATGACCACAGGCTTTCCGGTAAGCCCGTTAACAGCGTCAACATTCTTATTAATAGGATTGTCGGGAGTAGATTTAGGAGACCATCAGAAAAAGACTATTCCATATGCATTCCTGGTTACTATTATAATGCTGGTAGTAGCTATAGTAACGGGAGTAATTACATTTTAGTTAGGAGGAAATAAAATTGAAAAAAATCAGAATAGGAAGCGGTGCAGGATATGCCGGAGACAGGCTTGAACCTGCGTTGGAGCTTATCGAAAAAGGTAATTTAGACTATATAAGCTTTGAGTGCCTGGCTGAAAGAACCATTGCCATAGCACAAAAAGCAAAATTAGTTAATCCGGATAAAGGATACAATGGATTGTTGGAGCACAGAATGGATAAAGTTCTTCCGCTGGCTCATGAACATAAAGTAAAAGTTATTACAAATATGGGTGCTGCAAACCCCCAGAGTGCCGTTGATGTAATATGTAAAATGGCAGAGGAAAAGGGCATAAAAGGACTTAAGGTAGCAGCCGTATATGGAGATGATGTGCTGGAAAAACTGAATAAATATCAGGATACAACAGTATGGGAAACAGGCAGACCTCTTTCAGAACTTCAAGGTGAAATAATATCAGCCAATGTTTATATGGGCATTGACGGGATAGTTGAAGCTTTAAAAAACGGAGCAGATATTATAGTAACTGGCAGAGTTTCAGATCCTGCATTATTTTTGGCACCCTTGGTTTATGAATTCGGATGGGATGTAAATAATTATGATTTGATGGGCAAAGGAACCTTGATAGGTCATTTGCTGGAATGTGGAGGCCAGTCTACAGGAGGATATTTTGCAGAGCCAGGCAAAAAGGATGTTAAAAATTTATGGCAACTGGGATTCCCAATAGCTGAAGTAAATGAAAACGGGGAATTTATAATTACCAAAGTTGAAAGCTCCGGAGGAGTTGTTAGCAAGGACACTGTTACAGAACAGATGATTTATGAAATACATGACCCTACAACTTATTTGACACCTGATTGTGTGGCAGATTTTTCAAATGTAACCTTCACGGAAAAGGGCAAGGATGTTGTTGAAGCTAAAGGTGCCACAGGCAGAGAAAAAACTGATACATTAAAGGTAAGCATAGGATACAAGGACTGCTTCATAGGTGAAGGGGAAATAAGCTACGCAGGTCCGGGATGCCTTGACAGGGCAAAATTAGCGGCTGAAATTGTTGAAAAAAGACTTGAATTGACTAAGGTTAAGTATGATGAATTAAGAATAGACTTTATAGGGATTAATTCAATTTATAAAAATCACGACAGAAAGTACAATGTACCTGAAGAAGTAAGACTGAGAGTTGCAGCCAGAACCAGGACGAAGTATGATGCAGACCAGATAGGAAACGAGGTTGAAACACTATATACAAATGGTCCTGCAGGCGGCGGCGGAGCTACCAAGACGGTAAATGAAATTGTATCTGTAGCTTCAATACTGATTAATCGCAAGGATGTTGAAGCTAAAGTGATTTACAAGGAGGTACAGTAAATGAAATTGTGGGAAATAGCTCATTCAAGAACAGGAGATAAAGGTAATATTTCTAACATATCCCTCATAGCATATGATATAAAGGATTATGAATTGATAAAGGAAAAAGTAACACCTGAAGTTGTTAAGGAATGGTTCAGGGACATTGTTAAGGGAGAGGTCAAGAGATATGAACTTCCACAATTAGGAGCTCTTAATTTTGTAATGTATGATGCTCTTGGCGGAGGTGTAACAAGGTCTTTAGCTCTGGATAAGCACGGTAAAAGTCTGAGTTCATATCTGCTGGATATAGAAATATAGCCGGTTTAAAATAATTATGGCGAAATAAACGCCTGTCATTGCCTCATATAATAAGTTCGGCTCTTCCTAAAAACAGCCGGACTTATTTTTAAATTAATAAATGCAATAAGTTATCAATATGTAATATAAAAGATATTTTTTTGTGTTATAATGGAGAAAATTGAAGTGTGAGGTGAGACGTTATTGAGAAAAATATTTAATTGGAAAGTAGTAATTTTACTGCTTATGGTTGTCGCAATTTTTAACATTGCTCCGGATGCCTATGCCGAAAGCCCAATTAAACTGATAATTGACGGAAAGACAGTTAAGGCGGATCCTGAGGCCTTTATGGAAAGCAACAGAACCCTTGTTCCAATAAGAGTTATTGCCGAAGGGCTGGGTGCGGAAGTAACCTGGGATAATAACAGCAGGACAGTACATATATCAAAAGAAGACAGGCAGGTTGTTCTTGCCATAGACAGCCGCTTAATAGAATATACTGTTGACAATGAGACAATTTATAATTTAAGCGATGTTGCGCCGTTGATCAGTGAAGAACGTACATTTGTACCTGTCAGAGTGGTAAGCAATGCATTAGGTGTGGGAATTCACTGGGATAATGACAGAAGGGCAGTTATTATAGACTCCTCAGAAAAGTCAGAAATAGAACCCTTTTATGACTTTAAAATTTCCGGTGTAGACTCAGGACAAGTCATATCGGGTACAATCAGCCTTAACTCTACCTTGGGCAGTGTTCCTGCAGGGGCCTCAGAAATAAGATATATGCTTTTGGACAGGGATACCAGGAAGGGTTTTATAATTGCAAAAGGAACCGACATAGCATCCGTGTACAAATGGATGCCTTCAATGGAAGACCAGGGTGAAAAAGTACTTGCGGCGGCTGTTTATAGCAAGGATGGAAAGATACTTGCAGGTGCAGCTATTCCTGTAAAAGTACAAATAACACCTGAAATAAAGCTTACAGGTCTTACGGACGGTGAATTGGTTACGGCAGGCAGTGTTCCAATAGGAGCAAGCTTGAATTTTTCCGCCGCATATGTAAAATATGAAATGATTAATCCTGATACGGATGCATATTATATTTCTCCCGGTGTAGAACCTGCTGAGGGATTTACGATGGTTCCTGTAATGGAAGACAACGGAAACATGTGGCTGAGAGTAATTGCTTATGATGTGAAGGGAAATGAATACAAGGGACAATATGTAAAGGTAAGAATTGCAGTTGACAGATATTTGAATCTTAAAGGAGTAACGTCAGGGCAGACAGTTGACGGTTCTGTTACCCTGAGCACTTCGAGAAATTTCAATGTGTCCGAAACCCAATATGTTGCCGTCGATGCTTCGGGTGCTGAAACAATTCTGTATAATGCAGGGTATGGAAATTACAGCTGGTTCCCCGGACCGGACATGGCAGGAAGCAAGGAACTCTATGTAAGAGTAAAGGATACCGCAGGCAATGTTTATACAAGTTCGCCTGTTAAGGTAACTGTTGCCGGAACTCCCAAGGTAATTTTGCAAAGCGTAGGACCGGGGCAGGTGGTTACAGATGCTTTTGATCTCAAGGTAAAAAGTAATGTAACACCGGATAGTGTAGTATATATTCTCACTAATACAAAGACCGGAGTAAGTAAAACTCTTACGGGACAATCATATACCCCTGCCGGCGGGGATGCAGGTTCCTGGAGCTTAAGAGCCGAAGCTTCTTACGGCGGGAAAACATTGAAGACTGAAGATGTTAAATTTACAATTTATACCGGCAAGCTGTACTCGGCACTGCCTGTAGTGGCAAAGGATAAATTTGTTGACCTTGCATCAGGACTGGCAGTGGGTACACAGAAGAACACAGGTATGTCGGCAGCTCTTCAGACTGCACAGGCAATTCTGGAAACAGGCTGGGGTCAAAGTGTTCCTGTTGATAAATATACAGGGCAGTTTTCAAACAACCTATTCGGTATAAAGGGAGCAGGCTCAGCAGGTTCTGTTACCTCAAACACATGGGAAGAATATAACGGAGTATCGTTTAGAGTTGACGATCAGTTCAGAGCCTACAATAATGTGGGTGAAAGCTGGGATGACCACAACGATCTGCTTCTTACAAGAGAAAGGTATGCTCCGTTCAGAGAAGTGATGTTTGACAGTACTCAGGGAGCATGGGCATTGAGAAGATGCGGATATGCAACAGATTCACAGTATTCCATAAAGCTTATCAATCTTATAAATACATATGATTTAAAGAAGCTTGACCAGGTTGGAATATAAAATATGAAACAAAAAAAGAACTCTTTCGAGAGTTCTTTTTGTTTACAAATTAAGTCACTATTTTTATGAAAATCATGCTCTTAGTTTTCTGTATTCTTCTATTATTAAATCTCCCATTTTGTCAAGGGGATTTTTACCAAGGAAATCAACAAAATTTTTTGAATAATTGGAAGTAGCATTAACATCAATTATATAAGGACCTGTTTCGCTTACTATAACATCTATGCCTCCCATTTTCATATCCAATACATCCAGTACTTTAATCACCAGGCTTGATATTTCATCGTCAAGAATATTTATATGTTCATATTCAGCCCCTCTGTGATAGGAAGATATGCCGCTTTCGTCCATACTTCTTTTGACGGCGGAAAATACATTTCTATCTATGACCTCAATTCTTAAGGTATAATTATCTATTGATTTTATATATTCCTGAAAAATAAATTCAACCGCCGGCAGGGTTTTCATTATGCCTTCCAATTCTTTCTGATTGTTTGCAACATATGTGTATGTGGATCTTCCCCCTCTGTTAGGCTTGACTATGCAGGGGAATTTAATGCTGCTAATTAAAAACTCCGTGCTGCTGCAATATACCTGCGGGACATTTATGCCGTGTATGGCAAGGTCTCTGCATACAAGAGCCTTATCGAAATCATACAGGAAGGCCTGGTATGAATTGATCATGGGAACTTCTCCGGTCTTGAGACTGTTCATAAGCTCATAGCCCTGAAAATATGTTTTTTTATGATTTCTGAAATAAGAACTGGGGAATATTCTGTTTACAACCAAATCCGTGCCATTAAGCCAATTATCGTCAAAATCCTTCTCCTCAAAATTAATAAAATTAACTTCATAACCTTTTCCTGCAATATAATCTCTTAAATACCTGTTGGACCATTCATCTGATTCGAAAATGATTGTTATTGCCATAGACTACCATCCTTTATTTTAAAATTTTCAGCCTTTGTAAAAGTAGAACAGATGCTTGTACACTAAGTATAGTATACTTTTTATTTTTTTTCAATCCTTACTGAAAATATAGATAATATATGCTGAGAAACTCAAATGACCATACATGCTGAGAGCGCTGCCGATAATACTGCCCATGTGGTGTCATCATGAGAATTGTAACTGTCAGTAACCATTTTTCTCTAATTCCATAGTATGAAATATATTATAAAATTGGAGGTTTCCATGAATTACAATAATAATTACAGATGTATTTATTCAGACAACAGCGTTGGATATCTTAACGAAAATATGTATAAAAGAGCAATAGCGTATGTATCAGGAGGCCCTATTGCTCCTGATGTACAAGGCATGGTAATATTCTCAGAAGTCCCAGGCGGGACAGACGTTTATGCAGAGCTATACGGACTGCCGAGCTATAAGCCTGCGCAAGGCGAAAGCCCGCAAGTTGGACCCTTTGGATTTCATCTTCATGAAAATGGAACCTGTGAGGTTGGTAATGCCTCAGATCCCTTTACTGCGGCAGGCGGACACTGGAATCCCACAAATCAACCCCACGGCAATCACGCAGGAGACTTTCCGGTTCTGTTTTCCAATAACGGGTACGCAAGAATGTCCTTTTTTACCGATAAATTTAATGTTCCTCAAATAATAGGAAAAGCTGTCATAATTCATGAAAGCCCGGATGATTACAGAACTCAGCCATCAGGTGCGTCAGGAAGAAGACTGGCATGCGGTGTCATTAATCCGTTAATGTAGCTTAAGCTCATATTATAATGTTTTAATCAAGAGATTCAGATATTTATCCGCTCTTTCATGTATATCAAAACCGCCTTCATGAAGACACCAGTGAAAGATTAAGCCTCTCATTGACTGATAGAGGAATTCATTTATTTCGCTGACATTCATGGAGCCGGTTATTTCTCCCGAAGCTAATCCATCTTCAATAATTGGGTCGAGAAGTGTCTGCATTGCTCTTCCTTTCTTTATAAATAACTTGTTATTGTTATTATAGAGTATCTTTATAAAATCAAAAGGCTGATTTTTAACAAAGTCTATGTAAAATAACATGTAATTCTTGATTTTTTCTTTTGAAGAGCTGCCTTCAACTCCGTTACCGGCAAATTCCCGGAATATTTCATCAGCAATTATGTAGGTATCATTTAATATATCATTTTTTGATCTGTAGTAATTATAAAATGAACCCACAGATACATTTGCTGCTTTGGCAATGTCCTGTATGGTTACATTTTCAAAACCTCTGCTTTTGAAAAGCTTAATACTTGTGTTGTATATTTTCAATTTAGTTTTTTGTGCCTGTATCGAGCGACTGTTCACCTTATTTTCCTCCTGTAACCCCGATTTAATACTTATTATAGCACATATCAAAATATATAAAATATAAAAATTATAAAATATAGCTTGATAATTCACAAACAATAAGCTATAATGAATACATTCAGTGAATACATTCATTTTTATTTAATTAGGGAGGAGAAAAAATGAAGTTCAAAAAAGCAATTAGTCTTATTTTAGCATTATCAATGATATTAAGCCTTGCGGCTTGCGGTTCAAAGACTGATGAAACTGATAAAGCTGAAGTAAATGCAATTTTTACACCAGGAACCTATGAAGGAGAAGCAGAAGGTTTCCATGGAAAAATTAAAGTATCGGTTACGGTAAATGAAACGGAAATAACAGGTATTACCTTAGATCATACTGAAACACCGGGGCTTGGTGACAAGGCGGTAGAAAAGATATCCCTGGCAGTAAAAGAGAGCACATCATTAAATGTTCCCATGGTATCAGGGGCGACATATTCAAGCAAGGGTATACTTGCAGCAATAACCGCAGCATTAGAAAAGGCGGGAGCAGATATTGAAGCATTGAAGAGCAAGGAAGCTGAAGTTGGCGGAGCTGCTGAAGACGTTGAAAAAACAACTGATGTGATAGTTGTAGGAGGCGGAGGAGCAGGACTTGCCGCAGCGGTTTCAGCACATCAAAACGGGGCGTCTGTAATTATAGTTGAAAAAATGCCTCAGGTTGGCGGAAATACAATTATTTCAGGTTCAGCATACAATGCTGCGGATCCTGACATGCAGGCATCATTGACAATGACAGATCTTGAAAAGCAAACAGTGGAAGAAATTATTTCTGCCGAACAGACAGGTCCTGTGGTTAAGGAATGGCAGGAAACGCTGAAAAAGGAATGGAATGAATATCTTGCTTCAGGAAAGACAGGCTTATTTGATTCCCCTTCATTGCATAAGCTTCAAACATACAACGGTGGAGACAAGCTGGGGAATACCAAGCTGATAAGTGTGTTAGCTGAAAACACCCTGCCGGCTGTTAAATGGCTGGAAGACCTTGGAATGGAATTCAAGGACTATGTATTTACGGTTTTGGGAGGACTGTGGTCTCGTGCTCACAAACCTGAAAAGCCTTTAGGTACCGGATATGTAGAAGCATATATGAATTACATCCAGGAAAACAGCGATAACATTGAGGTTATGGTTGATACTAAGGCCGACAGCTTTATCGTTGAAGATGGTGCTGTTAAGGGCATAAATGCAGAAAAAAACGGGGCAAAAATTACTTTACATGCTGACAAGGGTGTAATTCTTGCAGCAGGAGGTTTTGGTGCAAATGTTGAAATGCGTGAAAAGTACAATACATTGTGGCCTTCTCTGAAAGACTATAAAACTACAAATCATACGGGAGCAACAGGAGATGGTTTAGTGATGGCAGAGGCAATAGGTGCATCATTAATAGATCTGGAACAGATACAGCTTCTTCCTATGGGTGATCCTGAAACAGGAAGCCTGAGCGGAAACATTGAACAGGGAGTTCAAGACCGTATTTTTGTCAACAAAGATGGAAACAGGTTTGTTGATGAAGGAGAAAGAAGAGATGTTATGACAAAAGCTCTCATGGAGCAAACTGATTCATCTATGTGGGTAATAGTTGACAAACATTCATATCCTACAGGAGATACTATCAACAACTTTAATGAAAGCATAGACAGTCTTGTTGAATCAGGAAGAGCATATAAAGCTGATACATTAGAAGAGCTTGCAACACTCATGGGTGTTAACCCTGATAATCTTGTTAAATCCATAGAGACATTCAATCAGGCTGTAGAAGGCAGTATAAAAGATCCGTTTGGCAGAACATTATTTGCAGACAAGATAGATACAGCTCCATTCTATGCAGGAGCACGTGTTCCGACAGTGCATCATACTATGGGCGGTGTTGAAATAAATGAAGTTGCCCAGGTTATTGATGGCAAAGGTCAGGCAATCAAAGGGATTTATGCGGCAGGTGAAGTTACCGGCGGAATCCACGGCACGAACAGGCTTGGAGGGAATGCTCTTGCAGATATTACAGTATTCGGAAGAATTGCAGGAGAAAGTGCAGCATTAGCTAAGTAATAATATAAAAAATGACAAATAATCTTTTATTTGTCATTTTTTTAAACAATATTTATTAATTTTGTTGAATAACTGCCTTGAACTGATGCAAAGCTGTCTTGAGGCTTCCGCAACATTTCCACCGGTTTGCTCTAAAACCCATTGCAGGTATTCGGATTCTGTCTCATGCTTAAAGTTTTGCAAAGGAATTATTTTATCAAAGGCTTTAATTTTCCGATCAGTATTAATTTTATTATAATTTTTGTGAATACCAAATAAAATAGGAATTCCGTCCTTTGTTATAACACCTTCATTTGACAGCACCACCATTCTGTCTATTATGCTTTTTAATTCTCTGATGTTTCCGGGATAATCGTAAGAGTAAAGGAATTCTTCTGCTTCCGGTTCAATATGCTTTATTATAATTTCGTTTTCAATCTGGGACTGTTTTAAAAAAAATTGTATCAATTCATCCATATCTTCTCTTCGTTCTCTCAGTGGAGGAACTCTTATAACAATGGAGCTTATCCTGTAAAAAAAGTCCTCTCTGAACGTATTTGTTAAAACACCATTAACCAGATCCTTATTTGTTGCAGATATAAGCCTGAAATCTATGTTTCTTTCCTTATTGCTTCCAAGCCGTTCTGTTTTTTTAGTTTCCAACACCCTTAAAAGCTTTACCTGAGTTGTTAGAATTATTTCTCCAACTTCATCCAAAAACAAGGTCCCATTATCTGCTAACTCAAATTTCCCCTGTTTTGACTTTACAGCACCCGTAAAAGAGCCCTGTTCAAATCCGAACAGTTCTGATTCCAGCAGTGATTCAGTAAAAGAACTGCAGTTTACTGCTGTAAAGCTATTTGATGACCTGTCGCTGCAAAGGTGTATATACTTCGCTGCTACTTCCTTTCCTGTTCCTGATTCTCCGATTAACAGTACGTTTGCTTTGGATTTTGCTACTTTTTCACATTGCAAAAGCATTTTGTTATAGCCTTCATTTTTACTGTTCAGCATATAAGTGCTTAATAATTTTTCCTTAAATTTTTTCTTGTCATTCTTGTCATTGAATAAATTAACAAGTATTTTTGGAAGGTAGTTAATACCACTCTTTATATCAATGTACTCCTTAACTCCATTTCTAAAGGCATAGCTTTCCTGGCTATAGGCTGGAGAGGAAGCAGCAATAATTAAATCTGTATGTGAAAAAGTTCCTGTAAAACTTTTTATTGAAAAGTCCTTATCAAATAATGAATAATCGGTAATAAAAAAATCATATGCAAAATTCGATAGTTCATTGAATGCGTTGTCAATGCCGTTAACGGTTTTAACACTGTCAGTAAGGGCAAAGAGCACCGAGCTAAGTGTTTCAATGTAGTGCATGTCATTCCCTGCTATTAATATTTTAATATCCTTCATTTTATCACCCCCATATAGTATTTATATAATAATATAAGAAATAAATCTCATATGCAAGAAAAAAATTTCCCTATAATTATATAAAGATGTTATTAAATTAACCTTCAATAATTTTATATAATATTTATTTATATTGAAAATTCAAAACTAAAAAAATAGTTATATAAAATTAAAGAATTGGTATGTATATTGCTTATTAATTTATAAACGAAGTATAAATGCAGCAGAAAGGAGGAAGGCAAAACGAAAAA
>DHUT01000020.1:58320-61438 GCA_002409285.1 Firmicutes bacterium UBA5227
CTTCTCACTCATCCAATGTCAGGGAGCCTAAAGCCGAATCAGACGCCTTATAAATCGGTAATTGTGACTGAAGGTTGCGGCAGAATTGACTATGAATCTGTAATTCTTATTGAAAACAGCATGGATGCGGCATATAAATTTTTAAAGTTTAAAAAAACACCTTTATGGACTGAAAAAATACTGAATGACTTTAAGACAGTAGATTTATCGTTAATAGAAAACGTTATCAAGAATCCTATGTTTAATGCTATTTAACGTTAACAGGGATTAATATAAAAAGGAGGTAAACATTTTGAGATTAGAGTTAGGGAAAATTAAAATTAATAATGTCCAATTTGGCGAGAAAACTGAAGTCGTGAAAGGAACGCTTTATGTAAATAAAGACGAAATAATAAAGCTTGTACTTGAAGATGACAGAATAATATCTGCTGACGTTGAATTGGCAAGACCAGGTGAATCGGTTCGTATAGCTCCCGTAAAGGATGTTATTGAACCCAGGGTTAAAGTATCAGGTGGAGGAGAAATGTTTCCGGGTTCAATCAATAAAGTAAGGCAGGTTGGCAGCGGAAGAACACACGCATTAGTAGGAGCAGCAGTGGTAACTTGCGGGAGGATAGTAGGTTTTCAGGAAGGGCTTATAGATATGTCCGGTCCTGCGGCAAAATATACTCCATTTTCTGAAACAAATAATATATGTGTTGTTATTGAACCTGCAAAAGGAATTGAAACCCACGATTATGAAGCCGCAGGAAGAATAGCGGGACTGAAAGTTGCGGCATATATAGGTGAGGCAGGAAGAAATACAGAGCCGGATGAGGTAGTGGTATATGAAACTAAACCCATACTTGAACAAGTTAATGAATATCCGGGGCTTCCTAAAATAGGCTATGTTCATATGCTTCAATCACAGGGGCTGCTCCATGACACATATTATTACGGAGTAGATGCGAAACTTATGGTTCCCACATTCATGTATCCTACGGAAATTATGGATGGAGCAATTGTAAGCGGAAACTGTGTTGCACCCTGCGACAAAGTTACAACGTTTCATCATCTAAACAACCCTGTAATAGAGGATTTGTACAAAAGGCACGGAAAGGATTTAAATTTCATTGGTGTAATACTTACAAATGAGAATGTGTTCCTTGCAGATAAAGAAAGATCATCCGATATGACTGCAAAATTATGTGAATTTTTAGGACTTGACGGTGTACTGATAACCGAAGAGGGCTATGGCAACCCTGATACTGATTTAATGATGAATTGTAAGAAAGTCAGCCAAAAGGGTGTAAAAGTAGTTCTGATTACTGATGAATTCCCAGGAAGAGATGGAAAATCTCAATCCCTTGCAGATGCTGTTGAAGAAGGAGATGCATTAGTATCATGCGGGAACGGAAATGTGATTATCAATTTTCCTCCAATGGAAAAGGTTATAGGAACTCTTGATTTTATTGAAACTATGATAGGCGGATATGAGGGAAGCTTAAAGCCTGATGGAAGCATAGAAGCAGAGCTGCAGATTGTAATAGCATCAACAATTGCCAATGGATATAATAAGCTTGCCGCAAAAGGATATTAAGGAGGGTACTATGGAAAAGATAAAAGTCATCCATTATATAAATCAATTTTTTGCTCAAATAGGAGGTGAGGAAAAGGCGGATATCGAGCCTATGCTAAAGGCGGGAATTGTTGGTCCGGGAATTGCCCTTAAGTCAGGATTAGGAGAAGATTATGAAATTGCAGCAACTGTAATATGCGGTGACACGTACTTCGGAGGAAACATTGAAAAAGCCACAAAGACAATAATAGAAATGATAAGACCCTATAAACCCGATTTATTTGTTGCCGGTCCGGCTTTTAATGCAGGAAGATACGGCGTGGCATGCGGTGCTATTGCGAAAGCAGTTGAAAAGGAATTCAATATTCCTGTGATTACAGGAATGTACAAGGAAAATCCGGGTGCAGACATGTTTAAAAAGGACATATATATTATAGAAACAGCCAATTCTGCAGTAGATATGAGAAAAGCAATGCCTAAAATCTGCAAGCTTGCCAAAAAGCTTGTAAATGGAGAAGAAATACTTTCACCGTCAGAGGAGGGATATCTGGAAAGAGGAATACGTGTTAATTATTTCAATGAAAAAAGAGGATCAGACAGAGCAGTCGATTTGATTTTGAAGAAGGTTGCGGGAGAACCTTATGAAACAGAGTATCCTATGCCTGTTTTCGACAGAGTCCCTCCGAATCCTGCAGTAAAAGATATTTCAAAGGTAAAGGTTGCTGTAGTTACATCGGGCGGTATTGTGCCACAGGGAAATCCTGACAGAATTGAATCTTCCAGCGCTACAAAATATGGTATTTATGACATTACAGGGCTTAACAGCATGACAAAGGATAAATTTATGACTGTTCATGGGGGTTATGATAGGACGTTTGTGTTGGAAAATCCAAATCTTGTTGTACCATTAGATGTGCTGCGTGAAATGGAAAAGGAAGGTGAAATAGGAGAGCTTGCCAACTACTTTATTGCTACAACCGGAACAGGTACGTCAGTGGGAAATGCCAAGGCATTTGGAGAGCAGTTCAGCAAAAAATTAGTTGCAGACGGTGTTGGTGCAGTTATACTAACATCTACCTGAGGCACCTGTACACGTTGCGGTGCAACAATGGTAAAAGAAATTGAAAGAGCAGGAATTCCGGTTGTTCACATGTGTACGGTAGTTCCAATATCGCTGACTATCGGAGCCAACAGAATAGTACCTGCCATAGGTATTCCATACCCATTAGGTGATCCAAACTTGGGAGAAGAAAAGAGTAAAAAACTGCGAAGAAGCCTTGTAGAAAAGGCTTTAAAGGCATTACAGACAGAAATAACCGAACAGACAGTATTTGAATAATAAGATAATTATGCATCGGAGCTGTTGTATACAACAGCCCCGGCACATTAGTTTGTTTAAATAAGTATACTTGGGAGGTATTTTATGGATATAAAGGATTCAAAAAATAATAAAGTCAGTATTATCAGGGTAATCATCATGGGAGGGGCATTCATCGGCCTTTTGATAGGTTCGGGTTTTACTACAGGTCAGGAAATTATGCAGTACTTTGTTTCATTTGG
>DHUT01000020.1:61700-62559 GCA_002409285.1 Firmicutes bacterium UBA5227
CTGTGGGATATGAACAGCAATTTGAAGAACCTAAGAATATATACAGATACTATTGCGGAAAGCATATTGGAACATTTTTCGATTACTTCTCAGTTATTTTTCTTTTTATGTCTTATTGGGTAATGGTGGCCGGAGCAGGAGCTGCATTTAATCAGCAGTTTGGTATTCCTTACTGGATTGGGGGAACCTTAATGGGAGTGATTACTTTAATCACACTATATTTCGGTTTTAATCGTCTGGTTGATATAATAGGTTCTATTGGACCGGTAGTTTCAGTTTTAGCAATTCTTTTGGGCATTGCAGGGATTATGATGAATCCTGATGGATTGTCTACATTCTCAGCACAGGTGCCTTCCATGGTTCAAGACGGAACAATTTTAAGTGCAGGTTCCAATTGGTTTATGGCATGTGCTTCATATGTGGGATTCTGCATGATGTGGCTTGCTGTATTCATGACAAATATGGGTGCTACGGCAAACAGTAAGAGAGAAGCTATATATGGAACAATTTTCGGAGCTGCACTGTTTTCGCTTGCTGTATTGCTGCTGATGTTTGGATTATCGGCAAATTTGAACGAGGTTGCAGGTTCTCAGATCCCGACGCTGATAATAGCAAAGAAAATTTCTCCTGCACTGGCAATCGTTTATACTATTATTGTTTTTACTGAAATTTATACAACAGCAGGGCCTTTGCTCTGGACACCGGTAAAGCGCTTTGCTCCTGACGAAGAGAGCAAACGTTATCGGATGCTTCTGCTGATTTTAGGTATAATCGGAATAATAGTGGGGCTTAATGTTCCCTTTGACAGGCTAATAAATGTTGTTTATGTAATCAATGGATATGTAGGGTTTATGCTACT
>DHUT01000020.1:62869-68196 GCA_002409285.1 Firmicutes bacterium UBA5227
TTTTACCTGATTTTTCTTACATATTGTTGCTGAATCAATATATTTAAGATATAATATTTTACATTACAGTTTGGAGTAAGCGAGGAAGCAGATAAATGATAAGACAAATAATATTATCCAGCGGAAATAAGCATAAGATAAGTGAAATAAGGAATATATTAAAAAATATGCCCTTTAAAGTTGTATCTAAAGATGATCTGGGCTATGAAGATTTTGATGTGGAAGAAGACGGTGAAACTCTTGAGGCAAATGCATTCAAGAAGGCCGAGGAACTTCATAAGCTTGTAAAAGGAATAGTTATAGCAGATGATACAGGTTTGTTTGTTGACGCTTTAAATGGAGCTCCCGGAGTGTATTCGGCAAGATATGCCGGAGAACATGTATCCTATAAGGAAAACAACAACCTGCTTTTAAAAAATTTAGCCAGTGTGCCAATAGAAAAAAGAACTGCATATTTTAAAACTGTTATTGCAGTTATTTTTGAGGATGGAAAGAAGCTTACTGCCGAAGGATCTGTCAAAGGGAAAATTGCCTTTGAGGAAAAAGGCGAAAACGGGTTTGGGTACGATCCGCTGTTTATAGTGGAAAATACCGGTAAGACTTTTGCGGAAATGACTGAAGAGGAAAAAAACAAATTAAGTCACAGAGCAAGGGCGTTAATGAGTTTGAAGGAAATGCTGGAGGATTTGAATGAAAATACTGGTGATAAGTGACAGCCATAATTTTGTCCTAAATTCTCAGATAGAAAAAATCAGGGAATATGGGAATTTTAATATGTTAATTCATTGTGGTGACTGCTATCATGATGCGGACAAATTTGCGGAGAAACTTAATATAAATACAATTGTCAGGGTGCCGGGAAACTGCGATTATGCCCGGGATAAACCTATATTAATTAAAGAAGTTATAGAGGGGAAAGTTCTTTTAATAACCCACGGTCATGTTCATCATGCCAAGGAAGGCATTGAAAGATTAAAAGAAGAAGCAATAGAGCAAAGAGCAGATGCAGTTATATACGGACACACCCACAGCGCACAAAACGAAATGGTAGACGGCATACTATTTTTTAATCCCGGAAGCACAAGTTTGCCCAGATCTGGGGCAAGAAGTTTTGGAATATTAGATATATCATCATATAAAATTGACAGCAGAGTGATATCGCTGGAATAATATAATTCACAGTTGAGATTTGATGCTGCTGCATTATATTAAATGCAGCACATCAATCTGAATGTTATTTATTTTTAAATATTTTTTTCTTCAATTCTTCAAGGTCATGAGCGTAGTTAGTAGATTTTAAGTTAGGGAATGCTTTAAGTAGCCTTTTTTGTCCGAAAAATGGATTGTTCATTAAATCCTCAAGCTTCTCGGTATACAATTCCCTGTCGGATTTCAATTTTGAAGTTTTTTCATTCAAATTAGACTTCAGTTTTACAATTGAATTTTCAGCATCCGATATTTTCTCGTCAAGCAGCTCATTAATAGATGTTTTTTGATCCTCAAAGGTTGCTTTTACCTCCTCACCTTTTTCCATCAACGAAATGCTTTCGGAATAAAGTACCTGACCTATATCATCGGAGAGTGCTCTGATTTTAGATGCAATGTAATTAATCTGTCTAAGCTGCCTGTTAAGCTTAAGTACTGACTGAACCGTTGCAACACAATCTACTGAAATGGCAGCAAGTGCAACTGATAAAATTATTTTTCCTGTTTTGAAGTCCACTTTCAGTATAATATCCTGAATAACAGGGTGAATTATGTCCATAATCATGACACATGCGATTCCCCATGCTATAGAAAACTTCAGACATATATAACCTCCAATGTTAAAAGGAATATCAGAATAATCCCACCATCTTGTGTGAAAAGCCTTTTCCATTATCCATCCGGTTATTAGTTCGATAAGCGAAGTTATTACTGCAGAACCTGCAAAAAGCAGAGCTAAATTATTGCTTACCGGAGCTAAAAGTGCTGTGATAGCCGCAATTCCAAATCCGTAAATGGGGCATACAGGTCCGTTTAAAAATCCACGATTAACAAACGTTCCTGTATTTACGGCCGCATAAACAACCTCCGTGCACCAACCCAAAAAAGCGTAAATAATAAAATAAAATAATAAATAGTATAAATTCATAAGCACCTCGTTAATTTATTTATCCGGACACAATAGCTCATTAGCTAAGAGAAACTATATCTTCATATCTAATGGTGGACATACAAATAATAGCAAACAACAGAAGAAAATACAAACAAAAATTTGCATTTTTTAGACAATTTATGACAAAATGGTACTATAACTGCAAACAACAACAAATTTCACAAGGCTCACATTTTTGCATAATACAAAGAGAGAAGTTTTTTTTGTTGACTATGAAGTTTAAAAGTTATATAATAAAACGAACATACGTTTACATGAAAACGAGGTGACATTATGGGACAGTTTAAAATCAAATCAGACTTCAAACCAACCGGGGATCAGCCTTCGGCAATTGAAAAAATTGCCGAAGGATTAAATAATAATTTAAAATATCAGACACTTTTGGGAGTTACAGGTTCAGGCAAGACATTTACCATGGCAAATATAATAGAAAAGATTCAAAAACCAACCCTAATCTTAGCTCACAACAAGACGCTTGCAGCTCAGCTATGCTCTGAATTCAAGGAATTTTTTCCTGAAAACGCAGTGGAATATTTTGTGAGCTATTATGATTATTACCAGCCTGAAGCATATGTTCCAAGCAGCGATACATTTATTGAAAAGGACGCATCTATTAATGACGAAATAGATAAGCTGAGGCATTCCGCAACGGCCTCACTTTTTGAGCGAAAGGACGTAATAATAGTAGCCAGTGTTTCCTGCATATATGGATTAGGCAGTCCGGTTGATTATGAAAATCTGGTTATATCCCTAAGACCCGGTATGCAGAAGGACAGAGATGAAACAATGAGAAAGCTCATTGAAATTCAATACAAAAGAAACGATATAAGCTTTACCAGAGGAACCTTCCGGGTCAGAGGAGATACGTTGGAAATATTTCCGGCGGCATCCTCGGAAAATGCCATAAGAGTGGAGTTCTTCGGTGATGAAATAGACAGAATTACCGAAATAAACACAATTACGGGAGAAATATTAGGCAGAAGAAACCATGTGTCCATTTTCCCGGCAACCCATTATGCCACCACAGAAGAAAATATAAACAGGGCAGTTGTGAGCATAAGAGAAGAATTAGAGGAACGGCTCAAGTATTTTGAAAGGGAAAATAAACTCTTGGAAATGCAGAGAATCGAGCAAAGAACAAACTACGATTTGGAAATGCTTCAGGAAATGGGATATTGCAACGGCATAGAAAATTATTCAAGACATATTAACAATTTAAAGCCGGGCTCCAGACCATTTACACTCTTGGATTATTTTCCAAAAGATTTCCTGATGATTATAGATGAATCTCATGTTACAATTCCCCAGGTAAGGGGCATGTACAACGGAGACAGGGCAAGGAAGACCACATTAGTGGATTATGGCTTCAGGCTGCCTTCAGCATTGGATAACAGACCTTTGAAGTTTGATGAATTTGAAGGAATCATAAATCAGGTGGTATTTACAAGTGCAACGCCGGGTCCCTACGAGGAAGAGCATTCGCAAAACGTTGTGGAGCAGATAATACGTCCCACAGGACTTCTGGATCCTCCGATTTCTGTCAGACCCGTAGAAAATCAAATAGACGACCTGATCAGGGAAATACATGTTTCAACAGAAAAGAACCAGAGAGTTCTTGTTACCACACTTACAAAGAGAATGGCTGAGGACTTGACTTTCTACTTTAAAAATACAGGTATAAAGGTAAGGTATCTTCATTCTGATATTGATACATTAGAGAGAATGGAAATAATAAGAGATCTGCGCATGGGAGAATTTGATGTGCTGATTGGAATTAATCTTCTGAGGGAAGGATTAGATTTGCCTGAGGTGTCTCTTGTGGCCATACTTGATGCGGATAAGGAAGGGTTCCTGCGCTCCGAAACATCATTGATACAGACTGTGGGAAGAGCAGCCCGAAATGTGGACGGAAGAGTTATAATGTATGCAGATAAAATTACCGGTTCCATGGAAAGAGCAATAAGTGAAACAGGAAGAAGAAGAGAAATTCAGGATAAATATAACAAGGAACACAATATTACACCTACAACAATCGTAAAAGGTGTGCGCGATGTGATTGAAGCTACAAAGGTGGCTGAAAATGAGGAGAAGTACACTGCCAAGAGTGAAAAAATAAAAGATATTGCAGCATACATTATTGAACTGGAAAAAGAAATGAGAATTGCTGCGGAAAATCTGGAGTTTGAAAAAGCTGCAAAACTGAGAGACGAGATAAAAGAACTTAAGAAGATATAACTACAGCTGAAAGGATAAATAAAGGATAAATAATGGATAAAATAGTAATAAGGGGAGCAAAGGAAAACAATCTGAAAAACATCAATGTGGAGCTTCCCAGAGATAAGTTTATTGTATTTACGGGTGTCAGCGGTTCGGGAAAAACCTCTCTTGCCTTTGATACCATATATGCAGAAGGGCAAAGGCGCTATGTGGAAAGTCTTTCATCCTATGCACGAATGTTTTTAGGACAGATGGATAAGCCCGATGTAGAATCTATTGAAGGTCTGTCACCGGCAATATCCATAGATCAGAAAACAACCAACAAAAACCCACGTTCAACAGTGGGAACAGTTACGGAAATTTATGATTATTACAGGCTGCTGTTTGCAAGAGTTGGAGTTCCTCACTGCCCGAACTGCGGGAAGCCCATAAAAACTCAGACAATAGACCAGATAACAGACAGAGTTCTGGAATACGAAGAAAAAACCAGAATTCAAATTCTCGCTCCCATGGTGAGAGGCGCAAAGGGAACCCATAAAAAGCTTCTTGATAACATCAAAAAAGATGGTTATGTAAGAGTAAGGGTAGATGGGGAGCTCATGGAATTAGAGGAAGAAATAAACCTTGAAAAAAATAAAAAACACAGCATAGAGGTTGTTGTGGATAGAATTATTATTAAGGAAGGTGTACAAAAAAGGCTTGTAGATTCAGTTGAAACAGCACTTGAGCTTTCAGGAGGGATGGTACTTATAGATGCTGTGGGAAAAGAAGAGCTGCTGATGAGTACTAAGTTTGCCTGCACAGATTGCGGTATAGGATTTGGAGAAATATCACCAAGAATGTTTTCTTTTAACAATCCCATAGGAGCCTGTCCTGCATGCAATGGTCTGGGAGTTAAAAGAGAAATAGACATAGATCTGGTAATTCCTGATTATACAAAGACTATAGGGGA